>NZ_CAJJIE010000076.1:0-77 GCF_905187535.1 Streptococcus mitis | reverse complement strand
GCTCTTCTGCTTTTGGTGATGGAATTGCAGGTTCCTCTGCTTTTGGCGCTGGTGCCGCTGGTTCTTCCGCTTTCGGT
>NZ_CAJJIE010000075.1:0-77 GCF_905187535.1 Streptococcus mitis | reverse complement strand
GGCAATTCAGGTTGCGTTAGAGATTGTCCTACCTTACCTTCTTCTTGAGTTCCTTTGGCTTCTACTGGAGCCTCTGG
>NZ_CAJJIE010000074.1:0-173 GCF_905187535.1 Streptococcus mitis | reverse complement strand
CTATCACCATCTATGATAACAATATTTCCTTGAAATTCTTTCTGTTTAATACGATGAATTGTAGTCTTACCGGCACCACTTTGCCCTCCAAGCAAAATAGCTGTAGGTTGCTTACTGGACTTTTTTCCTCTTGTCAGGGAACGAAGATTCCGTGCTAGAGCATGTTTGAATTC
>NZ_CAJJIE010000073.1:0-113 GCF_905187535.1 Streptococcus mitis | reverse complement strand
TGAATATACAGAACATATGATGAGTATGGAAGATTTTGAAGTATATATGAGAGAGAGGGGTTTTACAAGCATAATTGAATATATAGAACATATGATGAGTATGGAAGATTTTG
>NZ_CAJJIE010000072.1:0-81 GCF_905187535.1 Streptococcus mitis | reverse complement strand
TTGTAGATAAGACTGACGAAGTCAGTCACATATATACGACAAAGCGACGCTGACGTGGTTTGAAGAGATTTTCGAAGAGTA
>NZ_CAJJIE010000071.1:0-380 GCF_905187535.1 Streptococcus mitis | reverse complement strand
CACATCTCAGACGTGCCAGAACCATGTGCATGAGATGCTGGAACCACACCCCGAACAGACGGAAAACACCTGCCAGACCCGTCTGAACAACCTGCCGAGCACGCCGGAGCCACCTGCTCGACTCGCCGGAACCACCTACCTGACATGCCCAAATCACCAGCCGGGTATGCCAGAACCACTTGGCGGACACTCCGGAATCATCTGCCGGACATGCCGGAACCAGCTCTCAGACACACCAGAACCAAGTGCCGGAGACGCCGGAAGCACCTGCCGAGCATGCCGGAGCCACCTGCTCGACTCGCCAGAAACACCTGCCGGACACGCCAAAATCACCTGCCGGGTATGCCAGAACCACCTGGCGGACACTCCGAAATCACCTG
>NZ_CAJJIE010000070.1:0-78 GCF_905187535.1 Streptococcus mitis | reverse complement strand
GTTTTGAGGTTGTGGATAGAACTGACGAAGTCAGTAACACATATACGGCAAGGCGAAGCTGACGTGGTTTGAAGAGAT
>NZ_CAJJIE010000068.1:0-621 GCF_905187535.1 Streptococcus mitis | reverse complement strand
GGGCAGGTGATTTTGGCGTGTCCGGCAGGTGGTTCAGGCGAGTTGAGCAGGTGGTTGCGACGTGCTCGGCAGGTGCTTCCGGCGTCTCCGGCACGTGTTTCTGGCACATCTGACAGGTGGTTCCGGCATGCCCGAAAGGTGATTCCGGTCTGTCCGGTAGGTGGTTCCAGCCTGCACGGCATGTGGTTCTGGTACGTCTCAGAGGTGGTTGCGCATGCCCAACAGGTGATTCCGGACTGTCCGCCACATGGTTCTGGCACGTCTGAGAGGTGGTTCCGGCATGCCCGGCAGGTCATCCCAGAGAGTCCTCCAAGTGGTTCTGGCATAACACGCAGGTGATTTTGGCGTGTCTGGCAGGTTGTTCCGTTGTGCTTGGCAGGTGGTTCAGGCTTGGCCGGCAGGTGGTTCCAGACTGTCCAGGACGTGTTTCCAGCTTCTCCGGCAGGTGGTTCTGGTACGTCTGAGAGGTGGTTCCGCCATGGCTGGCAGGTGATTCCGGACCGTCCCCCAGGTGGTTCTGGCATAGCCAGCAGTTGATATTGGCCTGTCCGGCAGGTGGTTCCAGCGAGTCGAACAGGTGGCTCCGGCGTGCTCGGCAGGTGGTTCCGGTCTGTCCGGTAG
>NZ_CAJJIE010000067.1:0-409 GCF_905187535.1 Streptococcus mitis | reverse complement strand
GAACGAAGATTCCGTGCTAGAGCATGTTTGAATTCACTATCAGTATAATCTTGGATTTCCATTAGACTACCATCCGTTTTTCAGATATCTCTAACATACGTTCAATTCCATCCAAATAGCCGCTATACCTCTCTATTTCATCAAAATTTTCTACTAAATAGATATTCGTATGAATCAAGTCAGATAGATCATCACTCATTAAAATCCAAGGATTAGATTCATCATCAATGCTAATTCCCTGACTATCTTGATAACGATAGAGTCTAGATAATAGATTAGCACCTCTTTCTTTCACAATTTCAATTTTTAAAGTCAATTCATAATCTTCAACAGGATTGAGCATTTTATCTTCTCCTACAATATCGACATAAGATACATTAAACTTCTGGCAGATGATGTCTATTAATTC
>NZ_CAJJIE010000066.1:0-79 GCF_905187535.1 Streptococcus mitis | reverse complement strand
TATACTCAATGAAAATCAAAGAGCAAACTAGGAAACTACCTGCAGGCTGTACTTGAGTACGGCAAGGCGACGTTGACGC
>NZ_CAJJIE010000065.1:0-98 GCF_905187535.1 Streptococcus mitis | reverse complement strand
TCAGGTGCAATGCAAACTGGTTGGAAATATGTAGGTGGTCAATGGTACTACCTAGATGGTTCAGGTGCAATGCAAACTGGTTGGAAATATGTAGGTGG
>NZ_CAJJIE010000064.1:0-92 GCF_905187535.1 Streptococcus mitis | reverse complement strand
GAAAACCATCTGGTCAAGATGGCGTTCTTGGAATTAAAAAAATACAAAGAAACCAGCAAAGACGAGGTTCGCAAGCCGTGGTTGGAGTTTTT
>NZ_CAJJIE010000063.1:0-77 GCF_905187535.1 Streptococcus mitis | reverse complement strand
AGCCAGGCAGACCAACTGCTAGACTACAAGAGCTGGTCCGAGGAGGACAGGAAAATGTTTAGTCAACTACGTATGCG
>NZ_CAJJIE010000062.1:0-81 GCF_905187535.1 Streptococcus mitis | reverse complement strand
ACTCAATGAAAATCAAAAAGCAAACTAGGAAGCTAGCCACAGACTGCTCAAAACACTGTTTTGAGGTTGTAGATAAGACTG
>NZ_CAJJIE010000061.1:0-80 GCF_905187535.1 Streptococcus mitis | reverse complement strand
ATTGATGTTCCAAAGAAAACAGCACAACTCTTGAAAAATAAGGGATATGAAGTACAATTAGCCTTAATTGCGACAAAGCC
>NZ_CAJJIE010000060.1:300000-381968 GCF_905187535.1 Streptococcus mitis | reverse complement strand
GAATTTCAAGGAAATATTGTTATCATAGATGGTGATAGCTTTCGTTCTCAGCATCCACACTATTTAGAACTGCAGCAAGAATATGGCAAAGATAGTGTAGAATACACCAAAGATTTTGCAGGTAAAATGGTAGAGTCTTTAGTAACAGAATTGAGTAGTTTGGAATACAATCTTTTGATAGAGGGAACCTTACGAACAATTGATGTTCCAAAGAAAACAGCACAACTCTTGAAAAATAAGGGATATGAAGTACAATTAGCCTTAATTGCGACAAAGCCCGAATTGTCCTATCTGAGCACTCTTATCCGATACGAAGAACTGTACTCTATCAATCCAAATCAAGCACGCGCAACTCCAAAAGAACATCATGATTTCATTGTAAATCATCTAGTTGATAATACCCGACAGTTGGAAGAACTAGCTATCTTTGAAAGAATTCAAATTTATCAACGAGATAGAAGTTGTGTATATGATTCAGGAGAAAATACAACTTCAGCAGCAACTGTTCTTCATGACTTACTATTTGGAGAATGGAATCAAGTAGAGAAGGAGATGCTTAAATCAGGAGAAGAAAGATTGAGAGATTTAACGAATCGAAATGGTTGTTAGATCATGAGTTTTAAAATATAGTCTACTTATAACTTTTGTTAGTTGTTTGAGGTAGGCGAAAAGTTTTTAAAATCAAAAAAACGCATAGTATTGTACTGACCCCAAAAAGTTAGACAATTAATTTATACGAAGGATTTAGTTCTGTATTGCACAGGACTGAGTCCTTTTAGTTTTACCTTAATTCGTTTGTTATTATAATAATCAATATAGTTTACAATAGCTTGTTCCAATTGATTAAGTGATTTAAACGTCTTCTGGTAACCATAAAATATTTCCGATTTCAAAATGCCAAAGAAAGATTCCATCATGCCGTTGTCTGGGCTGTTACCTTTACGTGACATAGATGGCTGAATTCCCTTACTCTCTAAAAACCTGTGATAAAAATCGTGTTGATATTGCCAGCCGTGGTCACTATAGAGAATTATATTCTCGTAGTGCTTCTCTGTGAATGCCTGTTCCAACATCGTTTTTACTTGGTTACCAGCTAGTCCAGATTTTTCTTGAGGAACTCTTCTTGTCAACTATCTAGGAATTTTCTGCTTGGTTTATCTTGTCAAGGGTTATCTAGTTTACAAAGGAACCAGTAAAGGCTTGGTTTTATCACTGAGGACAGGCTTTTGTGGAGGTTTAACAACCTTTTCTAGTTTAATGCTTGATTTTTTTTGAAATCGTTGATGGAGCTTTTTCCATCTTCTCAGCGATGGAACGGAAAGTCTCCTGTTGGCTGATTCCAGTTTAGATGTCAATACGGTCTTCTAGAGTGAGATGTTTTTGTTTTTTCGTTATGATGTGCCTCCTCACGAAAAGTCTCAGAGTTAATTCTAGCATAATTCGTCGTCTGAGACTAACTTCCAGTTTTGGGAGAGAGGTGGAAGTTACTTTGAGAAGTTACGTATAATATCCTTAGAATAGACAAGTTTCGCTTCTTATTGTCTTCTTGTTATCATTATGTTATAATTATATTGTAAATATATTAGTTTTAAACAAAAGCCTCAGAACCCTCTGCAAAGCTTTTCAGGGCTATTTTTTATATTCATAAGCTAGCTAGTATTACCTATTTTGTATAAGTTCTGGTTATGGGTCGATAGAAAAGCAAAAGGAACTTTAAAATGTTGAAAGGATATATAAAAAATCTAGCTTGAACGTAGGACATACTCAATCAGAAGTTGCTGAGAAGTTAGGTGTAGCACAAGCTCAGTAGGTTAGGTTAGAAAATGGAGGAAGAAATCGAAAGGACGAAACATTAGAAAGAATGGCTGAAATCTTTGGAGTTAGCTTTTACTATTTTAAATGTAGTGATGATAATGTAGATATACTTAGAAAAGTAGAATTAACTGATAAACAAAAGTTAGAAATGTATTACTTAATAAAGAAGTATTTAAAAATGTGAGGTATTTATATGAAATCTGGTGTTATAAATTTAGTATCTTTTATAGAAAGTCAAACAGATGATGATATATTTCAATATTACAAGCAAATAAATCATATTGAAGAAGTTAATGATACTGAGATTGAAGCGATAAATAAAATTTTTGAAAAATTCAAAGAACTAGAACCTAGTTGTATGAATGGGGCATTTTCTGGATATTTTTTAGGTACTAAGTACACAGGAGTTGTTTCTGAAGAATTTGATATGTTGAGATTTTCTAATCAAAAAATCATCAATATTGAGTTAAAGAGTACACAGATTCCCGAAGATAGAATTCTTAGACAACTAAAAAGGCATTCTTACTTATTAAGTTCAATTTCTTCAGATATGGAAGTATCACTTTATACATTTGTATCAGAAACAGAAATATTATATAAATTTGACGAAGTAACCGAGAAACTTATTCCAATTTCTTTTGAACAATTGTTTGAAGATATACCGTTTGATTTCATTGAATATAATTACTTAGAAAGCTTAGTTGACACTTCGTTTATTATCTCACCTTATTCAGAACCAGATAGATTTTTCAGTAACCAATATTTTTTAAATAATGAACAGGAACAAGCAAAGAAAAAGTTAATCGAATCATCAAAAAGATATGTTGGTCTTAAAGGTGCTGCAGGTACAGGGAAGTCGTTAATACTATTTGATGTTGCTAAGGAACTTTCTAATAGTGGGAAAAAAGTTTTGTTTATTTTTTGCTCTGCAATTTATGATTTAGATACTATCCAGAAAATTAATGAGCAGTCTAATTTTCAATTTATTGATATTCGAGAATTCAACAATGTCTTGCTAAGTGATTATAATATTGTTATTATTGATGAAAGTCAAAGATTAAGACAGGAGCAATGGAATAAATTAGTAGAGATCGTAAAATCTGGAGAAATAAATAAATTGATTTTATCGGTTGACAATGCGCAAACACTACGTCCAGAGGAAAGAAATTTAGATATTCAGGGTATTTTGAGCGATGAAAAATATAAAAATGCAGTTGAGTATGTTGACTGTCTTACAGAGCGTGTGAGGACCGATATAGAACTATCTACTTTTATTAGAAAATTTTTTAATACGCAAGAAAAGGACCTACGTGTTTTAGATTTTCCAAATGTTAATGCTGTTTATTTTGAACATGAATACTCTGCAAGAGATTTTATTAAATCTTGCATAGAGAATGAGGGATATGTTTCTATAGAGATGCCTGAAAAAAGAGTGTGGTTGAGAGATGATCAAACAAGATTACCCAAATTTTTTGGAGACTCTTTAGATGGTTTTACGGTTATAGGAAGAGAGTATGATAAGGTTTTACTGCCACTGACTAATAGAGTAACTCATAATGTAGATGGGAAAATTGTCGTACCTGTTGAATGGGGATACAGTTATCTTGCTGAAAATGGATTGTTTCAAGCTATTACAAGAGTAAAAAAACAATTACTACTAGTTGTCATAAAAAATAAAGCGTTATTCAAGACAATACAGGAAATATTAACTTGGAAAGTATTTCGAGATACACAACGAACTGCTAAAAGAATACGTGCCATTAGAGAAGTACATTCACTTAATGTCGAAGATATTTCAGATGTCACAGGTATACCATGTAGCAAATATATTGAAATAGAAGATTCAGGTAAAATCAATAATATAAAATGGTTAAATAAATTGGCCAAATTTTATCAAGTATCACCACAATACTTCGAGGGAGAAGCATCAGAACTAGACTATAGCAAGATAGATTTAATTTATAAAAAGAGGTTAGAGGGACTTAGTAAAGAACAAAAGATCGAAATCGAACAGGATATAATTGATTATATAAACCGGTGGGGCCAATAAAAGTAATTTGTCAATTTTTTCTCTTTTGCTAATAATCTGCTTACAAAAATTAAACTTATTGTGATCCTTACTAGTAAGTAAAAGGATAGGTAAAAAGTCTTAAAAATCAGAAAAACGCATAGTATCAGATCTTGAAAAAATTTGATATTATGCGTTTTATTTTTGGGAAGATTTAGTTCATTTTATCCAGTAATTTTTTTAACAGATCTTTTTTGTTATATTTAAGGATATTTGAAGACTGTATTTTAGAAAGACAATCACAGAGCTCTTAATACGGAATATAGTATAAATGCTGATTCAAAGTGAAGTTTTCTATGTTTTTTGCTTTTGCTGAGTATAAAATCTATTAACTAAGATTGAACTATAAAAATCAACTTGAGATGAAGTGAATTGTAGACATTGGAGATGTCTCTTACTCGATTTCAGAATGAATCGCTGATACAGGATTAAAAGAACTAAGTATTTCTTTTTGTTTTGAATGAGATACATGAGTATAGATTTGTGTGACTGATATAGAACTGTGTCCAAGAATTTGTTGAATGTATCGAATATCTACATCATTATCCAGAAGCATTGTTGCAAAGCTATGTCTAAACATATGCGGTGTAATAGTTCTAGATAAGCTGTTTTGTTCAACGATTCTCTTTAAAACTAAACGTACACTTTGCTCTGACAATGGTTTAAGTGAATGTTTTCCTGGGAACAAGAAATCATTGGATTCATTTCTTGTTTTATTTATATATGTTTCTAATAAATTGAATGTTTTTTGATCTCCTAAAAATAGGATACGTTCTTTCTTACCCTTTCCTACAATATGGAGTGTTTTATTGGAAAGATTAATATCTTTGAGATGAATGTGGCAAAGTTCAGAAATTCTGATGCCTGTTGAAAGTAAAAGTGAAATAATTAGTAGATTTCTTTCAGCGTGTTGTTTTTGATAGTCAGTTTTAGATACAATTACTTTCTGTTCTAAATATATAAAAATGCTTTTCAGAATGTCATACGGAATCGTTTTAGGCAATACTTTTTCAGTTCTAAATTGAAAGCGCAATTGATTGAAGGGATTCTCTTCAATTATGTTCTGGTATTTTAGATAGTTATAAAACACCTTCATACAAGCAATTTTTCTTCTTAATGTATTCGTTTTTATGTTAGATTGTGTCAACTGTTCTATATAGGATTCGACATTATCATAGTCTGAGTTATAAAATTGCATAAGATCATTCTTATAAGCGCGAATCGTGTGCGAACTCAAACGCTTATGAGTTTTGCAATAATCTAAGTAAGTAGAAATAAGTTTATAATCCATAAAAATCTCCTTTATCAATAATAATCATGCTATTATAAACCTATTTGAGTGCTTTGTATAGTGATAATAAATTGTTATCGGTAGGAGAGGTAAAAAAATGACTAGTTGTTTTGTTGTAATGGGATTTAACACAAAAAAAATTCCAAATACAAATATTGAGGTTGATTTAAATGCTGTATACTCAAATATTATTAAACCTGTTATTTTAAATAAAGAGTTAACTTCAATTCATGGAGAGAATAGATTTAGAGCTGATGAGGTATATACAACTCAAAATATTACAAAAACATTTATTGAAGGTATATTCAAAGCTGATATTGTTATTGCTGACATTACTACGTTAAATCAAAATGCAATTTATGAATTAGGACTGCGCCATGCAATGAGACCTAAATCTACAATTATCCTATGTGATAATCATACTGCTAAAATTAATTTTTTTGATATTTCTCACCTACCTCAAATTAGATATGATTCTGACAAAGTGAATGAACTTGATGAAGTTGTTCGAGTGAAAGATATACTCACAGAGTACATTACTTCTGCAATAAATAGTGACGAAAGATTTATAGATAGTCCGGTATTTGAAAATAACTTATATACAATTGTCGAAAGAAATAATTCTATGGAGGAAAGTAATAATATTTCTATAGAAACATCTCAAAATTCCTTTATGGACCTAGCAAGAATAGCAAAAAAATTTAAAGATGCCGAAGAGTATGTAACAGCAGAAAATTTATATAAAGAACTTTTAGAAAAAGGGTATGTCGATGATGAAATTTTAGCGGGCTACTTATTATCAGCATATAAAAAAGATGAAAAATCCTTAGATAATTTGAGAGAAGCACAGAGAAAAATTAATACTTATCTTGATATAAACAACACTACTTACCATAAAATTTTAGGGATATATGGTGCGATATTTTTACGAATATTTTATATTACAAATGATAAAAGAGATTTATTGTCAGCTATAAATTACTATAGATTGGGTATGAATTTTGAAGATAACAATATATACTGTGCTAGAAATTATTGTGCTACGCTGTTAAAAATTGTAAGTGTTGAAACAGATACCGAAGTTTTAAAAGAACACTACTATACTGCAAAGTATACAGCAAAAATTATATTAGGTTCATTAGAAAATTTGATTAGAAAATCTAGTATGTATGATGATATCTGGTTACAATCTAACCGAGAAGAGCTTCTATATATTTCCGGAATTATTGAAACATTATCGGACAAAGTTTATGGCGAAACCAAGAGACAAAGTAATACTATAAATGAGGGAAGAAAGCTCTTAAGGGAAGATTTAGAAAGAATTAAGTTAAAACTTATGGACTAACTATTTATAACCTAATTCTCCCCCTTTGATGAATTCATATTTTTCTATAACCATTTGTTTCCATTTATCAAAACTTTTTCTAAACTCAGAGGATTCTACAAATTGAAGAATTTTTTCCTTTGAGTCTAAGGTAAATTCAGGTGATGTAATTGAGTATTCACCCTGATGTAAAATACCTTCTCTTGTCAATTTTTCCTGAGGAATTGTCAATATAGGCAGATCAAAAGTTAATGCTAATATTCCTTCAATCTGACAATACACACTAGTAATCCACTTATTTTCTAAGTGGATTTCTTTTGATTCGAAAAATCTAGGATTATCCTCAGCATCTTTTTTACGAATTCCTTCAGATATATATGTTTGACCAACTGCTAAAATAACCATGCCATAGCTTCTTTGTATCATCTCACGTAGTGATACCATAACTTCATATGGAGTATATTCTGCAGCTTGTAATGTAATACATTCGAAATTATGTCTTTTTAATAACGATACAATTTTATTGATAAAAAAATCTTGGTTTTCAGTAAACGGATTAGGTCTACTCAAAAAAATTTTTATTTTATCACTATTTCCCATAAATTTCTCCTACCGATAACAATTTATTATCACTAGTATACCATAAATTCATCTTCAGTAGCTTGAATTGTATAATGAATTTTTACTTAACATTAAATAGCAAACTCTGATATTGGTCAACTATAGCTTAAAACACTGTTTTGAAATTATATCTAATACTTTTGAGTAAATTACAAACTTACAACAACGAGATATTTATATAGTCTGAAGAAAATAAGTACAAATTTATTAGAAAATCGAGATTTCATAGGATTAGCACGAAAAATTTCAATTTTATAACTATATCCTCTAATGAATTTGAATCAGTCTTTTTTAAAATTCTAAATGATATGATAGTATTTTCAAGTAAAAAGAAATTGCCCTGATTAGAGACCATATCAAATCTTTACGAAAGATACATGACATGACACAACCAGAATTTGCATGAATTGGGGGTATTTCACGTAATAGCCTTAGTAGTTACTAGAACGGTACAAGTCCACTTTCAACTGAGCTGATAGATGCTATTTGATAGAAGTTCAACGTATCCTATGTCGATATTGTGGGGAAAGAAGAAATGTTGAATCCAGTTGAAGATTATGAATTAACTTTAAAAATGGAGATTGTCAAGAAATGTGGAACAAAGTCTCCTATCTTGTCTCTATCGTTATCAAGACATTCCCTTTGATGATGAGAGAAATGATGAGTTAGTTCATGAACTGACAGAGTCTGAGTTGAGAATCAATGTTTTGTGAGAAAGAATATCAATATTAAATCAAGTAGCAGAATATTTACTGCTTTCAGTTGAAAACAAGCAAGAATCGAAGTTGAAGCTTTCAAAATTGAATATACCTGAGAAAATTGGCATTGATGTTGTTGAAAAGGAGTTGAATAAATTAGGTATCCAGATATAATTAGAAAGCGATAGATATGAAAAAATTGTATTTAAGATGAATAGGTTTATAAATCAATTAAATAAAGAAAAGTTTGTATATCAAAAGAGGAGAGATATTTAAAAAGTGCATATATTACTCATTTAAAATATTTTAAAATATGTTAACATTATGGAAGCAAGGAGGAATTTATTATGTCTAATATATCTAAAAAATGGCTGAAATTATTTAGTGATAATATTAGTGATGAGGAACAGTTGGATCGGTTTTTGACTTCTAATACAGAAAATAATCTCCAAGAGTGGGAGAGGAAACATAAACAGTATGAACAACTAGGGAGAGAATACATTGCTCAACAACTGAGTGATAATTCTTGGAAATCATACGAAACTAGTGAAAATTTAAAAACTAGAATTCATTGGTTATCTTTATATAAGCCACTTTGTTACAAGTATATAAATAGACTATCTATGTACTTAAATAGCATAGTTTCTGTTGAGAATAAAGAAAAGTTTTTGATTGAAATAGAGTCAATGTTTTTTGAAATGTGTATGAATATTAGTTATCGTACTGTTGTATTAGAAATTAATGATTTAAGACGTTCATCACGTTTAATAGGAGATGATTCTGAAAAACGTTACAATTTTTTTATAGACACTTTATTAAAAAGCAGAGATTATATATTGGAGTTTTATCAGAAATATCCAGTATTGTATGAATTATTAGATAGGAAACTTTTAAATATATCTGATTATGTGAAAGAAATAATTACAAATTTTGAAATGAATTTATCAGATATAGAAAAATATTTTGGATTTGAAAATTTAAAATTATCCAATATAAAATTTAGTGCAGGAGATACTCATTCTAACGGTAAGAGTGTTTGTATTTTAGAACTGAATAATAAGAGGAAGATAGTTTATAAACCAAGAAATATGTCTGTAGACGTCAACTTAGATTTATTTTCTAAAGAATTTGCATCACAATTCAGTCTACCAAATGTTTTATTTCTTCCTCGAACACTTAGTAAAAGTAGTTATAGTTTTGTCGAATTTGTAGAAGTAAAAGAATGTAACTCACGTCATGATGTAGAAATGTACTATGAAAACATAGGAATGCTTTTGGCTTTTTTGCATATATTTGGTGCAAAAGACTATCATGGCGAGAATATTTTATCGTGTGAATCATATCCGTACTTAATTGATAATGAAACTATTTTACATTTTAGTGAGAATGAAAGTATAGATTCTAGTATCCAGAGAATGTATGATGTAGTAACTGACTCTGTTTATAGCGTGGGTATCTTACCTATGACTCTCTATTCTGTAAATAATGATAAAGGAATGGAAATTGGAGCATTAAATTCAGGAGAAAAAAGGGAATCTCCTTACCAAACACATCAATTAACTAATATTGGTACAGATGAAATTAGAATTGAGAAGGTATTTAAGGAGATAGAAGATTTCCCAAGTACTGTAAGATATATGGGGAAGACTGTATCGTGTAAAGAATATAGAGAAAATGTTTTGTATGGATTTGAATTAATTTACAGGATCATTCTAAAAAATAGGAACAAAGTTCAAAAAATGATTATGAAATACTTTGAAAATTGTGAGACAAGATATATTTATAGAAATACAAATATATATATTCAGTTTTTAGAAACAAGCCATCATCCAGATTTATTAAGAAATAAATATGATTTCGAAATGTATATGCTTAGAATGTTAGAATATGGTAATGTTGACAATGAGTTTGATAAAAGTATGATTAAAGATGAAATTAATCAACTTAAAAAAGGAGATGTACCAATTTTTTACACTAGTTCATCTAGTAATGAGATTTATAATGGACTTCATTCTCGAATATATTCTTTGGAGGGAGATAGCATCATTAAAAATGTATCAAAGAGAATATGTAGTCTATCAGAAGAAAATTTGCTTCGTCAACAAAGAATTATAAATATGGCTTTTATGGGAAGCGAATTATTTATAAAAAATAAGAAACTTAAAGGAAGAAAGCTATTAAAAAAATTAAGTTCAAATATTATTGAACGTATTTTATCTGCGAAACTAGAATTCAATGATGAAATTAGTTGGTTAAATATGTTGGCAATGAATAAAAATTATGAAATTTCACCAATGGATTATAATTTATATGGTGGTACATCAGGTATGATTTTAGGAATTAGTAGTATACAGGATGACAGACTAGAATCAATTTTACGAGGTGTTATAGACTATACCAATAATTACATTGAAAGTTGTCAAGGGAATTTCCCTCTTTCTAAATTAGGAGCTTTTACTGGTATTTACGGCTATTTGTATGTTACATGTGTGCTAAGACAGAAAGGAATAAAGACAGTTGACAATTCAGAAGAGTTTATATATAACATCTTGCTATCCACGTATAATGATGTTAGAAAATTTGATAATCTAGATATTATAGGGGGGCTTGCAGGAATTCTGGCTGTACTTCTAAAAATCGAAGAAGTTATGGTGCATAGTTCTAAAGTTGTACAATTAGCACATGTGATGTCTGAAGAAATTGTAGAGAAATTAATTGAAGTATATAAGAAACAAGGATATTGGATGGAAAATGACCCAGGATATGCACATGGAAACTATGGAGTTATTACACAATTGTTCAAATATTCTAAATTGTGTAATGAAGAATCGATAGAGAAGAATAACATAATATTTTGCATACAAGATTATTTGAATAAAGAGCGTTCGCAGTTAAAAACGGATAAGATTGTACCTTTAAGAAAAAATGCTAAGTACTATTCTTGGTGTAATGGAATTGTAGGAATCGTACAGGCTAAACACTATCTCATGGTAAATGAATTTCCAGATCAATATTTAGAAGAAGAAGTCCGATATTATGTAACTGAAATATTGAATCAAAGATTAAATATAGAAAATTCTATCTGTCATGGTAATGTAGGCAATTTGACAATTATTTCTTCTATTATAGGAGATAATTCTGAAATAAATAAAAAAATATTGTCCGAGAGTGAATTATATCTGCTGGATAAATTAACTTATGATTGTGATGATTGGGGAATTCTTACAGGAGAACTGGGAATATTAATGGCTAATTATGAGACTGGAAGAGCAATGCTGAACAATGTACTACTTCTAAACTAAAATTGAGGTAGAGGGGCGTAAAACCTCTCACGATGAGTGAGTATTTTCGAATAGTTTGATATGATCTTCTGACTGTTGTATAATTCTCCAAAAATATCTTATCGTCAATACAGAAGTTATACGGCGTATGTAACTGAGTGACTAACAGTTTTATAAGTTTTAGGATTCGAAAGTCGAAGAACTAACTCATAGTTATTTCTTCGACTCTGTCATGCCAATAAAATTTTAAATAATTGAATTAAAAATTGATATTTTAGAATTCTTATTATTTTATATTAATAGGAGATGAGTATGAAAAATAAAGTTCCTTTTATTGAACAACATCAAAAAACGGAGTGTGGTTTATGTTGTGTTGCGATGGTATCAAGCTATTATAATCATGAAATCTCTGTAAAAGATTTAAGAAGTATTAAAGAAACAGGTAGAGATGGTACAAGTTTTCAGAATTTAATTGAACTTTTAGAGGGGATGGGATTTGTTATTAAATCATTTCGTTTCCCAAAAGATAGAATGGATACTTTCAAAAAGATAAAAACTCCAGCTATTGCATTATGGGAAAGTAAACATTTTATTGTAATAGAGAGAGTAACATCTAAGTTTGTATGGGTAGCTGACCCAGAACTTGGGAAATTAAAGTATAGTTTCAGTGAATTCTCCGAAGGATTCTCGGAATATCTTATTAGTGTTATGAGTAGTGATAAAGTAACAAAACAAAAATCTAGGGAGAATTATAGTATAGTTTATAGACAATTATGGCAGTCTTGGAATTATTTTATACCACTATTGTTAGTGACATTAGCAAGTTATACAGTTAGTTTTGTTTTACCAATTTGGTTGCAACAAGTTTTCAATCAAGTTTCTACAGGAGTTAGTATAAACCAATCGAATATTGTCATTAATTTCGTTATATTTACATTTCTATATTTTGCAATTATGTTTGGACAACGCTATCTTTCTATTAATTTGACAAATGATATAGATAAAAGGTTGAATATTAATGTGATCAGAAGTTTATTTAGGCTACCATATAAATTCTTTTCTACGAGAAGCAGTGGCGATTTAATTTATTCTATAAATGGTTTGACAAGAATTAGACAGTTATTCACTAATCAAGTAGTTCTAGGTGTGTTGGATGTTGGATTGGGAGTTTTTATCCTAATTTATTTCTCATACATAAATTTTTCTATTGCAGTCTTAGCATTATTACTACTGTTAATAAATTTATTATTGTTGCTAGTTACTAGACAGAACATCGAACAAAAGAATAAATCATTTGTAATTTCCCAAAACAATCTTCAGAATAAACAAATTGAGATGATCTATTCTATGATGGGAATAAAAATGGAAGGTTTTGAAGAACAAACATATAAGCAGTGGAAGGAATATTTCGATAAATGTTTACATAGATATAAATACAGTGAGATGTTTTCAGGATTGGTAAATTCATTATTTACAATAATCACTTTTATATCACCGTTTATTTTATTAATAGTTACATTATTGCCACACCCTCAATTAGAAAATCCATTAGGGGGGATGTTTGTGATATACTCTTTATCAACTGTATTGTTTAGTAAAGTGAATAGTATCTTTGATACTATTGTAGCATTTTATAATAGTAAGACGTTTTTATCTCGTATTGTAGAAATTTTAGAGGAGGAACACGAAGTAAATGGCAATATTAAACATGATTTGAATGGATCTATTTCACTAAAAAATGTATCATTTTCATATACTAAAGACAGTAAAAGAGTTTTATCGAATATTAATATTGAAATTCATAAAGGAGAAAAAATAGCAATCGTAGGTACATCAGGTTCTGGGAAAAGCACACTTTCAAAATTGTTGATAGGCTTATTTCCTGCAACTACTGGAAAAATTTTCTTTGATAACTTTGAATATTATAGTCTAGATAAACAGTATTTAAGACAACAAATTGGTATTGTTCCACAAGATATGACACTCTTTAATAAGACGATATTTGAAAATATCGCTGGAAGTTCGTCTGTATCACAAGAAAAAATGGAAGAAGTGTGTAAGTTGGTGAATATTCATGATGATATTATGGAGATGCCTATGGGGTACAATACGTTAGTATCAGAGATGGGGATGAATTTATCTGGAGGTCAAAGGCAGAGAATAATCTTAGCTCGAGCACTTATAAAAAAACCTAAAATAATATTATTGGATGAGGCAACAAGTTATTTAGACAATGTTAATGAGAAAGAAATTATGCAAAAATTTAAAGAACAGAACATTACGATTGTGGTAATTGCACATCGGCTATCTACAATTATTGATTCAGATAAAATTTTTGTGATGGAAAAAGGAAAAATTATAGAGCAGGGAAACCATCAAGAATTACTTCAAGGAGAAAGAGGACTTTATCGAAAATTATATCAATTAGATAATTCATAGCTTTTATTGATATAAAGTTATTATTGAGTAGACAAATAGAGAAATCAGCTATAATTCATATTTAGATAACTTTAGCTGGATTTTACTATTAATTTTATAATAGTTGAATTTATGTTATTATAGTGTAATCGTCCAATAACGAAGTATATTAAAAAATCTCCAGACTAGAGAACTCACTGATAGTTCCTAATCTGGAGATTTCTTATTTGCACTTTTCTGGTACAACTTTTGTCCATGGTAAATAATCCTCTAAAAGCTCTTTGTTTACGAGATTCTACTCATTTAGAAGACATTCTAGAAGATAGGATATATATATTTCTCACTATTTAATTGATGGCGTTTAGCTGTTTCCAACAAGCTCATAATAAAAGCTGTTGTTTTAGCTCCTTCAAAACTTTGAGAAAACAACCAATTTTTACGTACCATAACCAATAATTTAATGGCGTGATCAGCTAGATTATTGGAAAGGACGAGATGTCTGTCTTTCCAGATTATCTTAAAGGTTTCTTCATACTTGAGACTGTATTCAATTGCCCGTCCTAGTTTTGAACCAGGTAAAATTGACTGCCGTAGGCACCAAGCAAAGAAGTATTCCATTAAGGGTTGGAGATCTTCTTGACGTTTCTGTAAGCGTTCATCAACTGACAAGTCTTCCCAGTCTCTCTAAAGAAAATAACTGAATTACAATAAGCTAAACCTTTAGCACCTAACGATGATTTATCTGCCTGCTTAGAGTTTTTAGTTTTAAAAAATTTTAAAAAATATAGTTAATTTGAGAAACTTACAACTTTTGCACGATTTACTCATTACGTAGTTAAGATTAAGTTGTATACTAATTATTGTAAAGATGATCATCTAAAGAAAAAAGGAGGAATAAGCCTATGGCAAAGGATGCTGAACGTCCAGTGATTGATTCTCTAGACTTTGAAGTTGCCAATCAAGAACTTGCTGGGAAATCAGGTTCTGGTTGGTTTACAGCGATTCAGTTGACATTAGCAGGCCGTTGTGGGAACTGGTTTACTGGTTCGTTTGAATGCACAAGTAATAATGTCAAATGTGGATAAATTTTAGTGTTATGCTTGCTCAATAATATCTGTACTAATCTTTAGTTACTTATAAATTGAAATTAAAATGTGTTGTTAAATCATCTTGAGGATGATATGTTAAAAATGTAAATCATATTTATCTCAATAGAAAATTCGTACATTATATTGGGCAAGTTTATACACTGGTACTAATTAAATTTCTATTTTCAATACAAAGAAATACTAGCTCTATATAACAAAAATAATTTACAGTATTTTAAAATAAGATGTGAACAAACCGATTGGGAAAGTTAAATTAATTGCTAAAAATATTTTAGTAGCTGGAGTGTATTATTCTAGTTTCAATCCACTATAATAACGTACGTAATTTGTTTATGTGAACCAAAGAGTTTCCTGGTGGGAAATAGGATTTAATTGAATATTTGAAAGCTGATTATTGTTGATAGTAATAAGGGAGAATTATGAGGTGAAACTATGAAATGTGATGAATTCAAAAATGAAATTGATACACTTGAATTTGAAGTTAGTAACCAAGAGATTGCTGGTAAATCGGGGTCGGGTGGATGGTATACTGCTTTTAAATTGACACTAGCTGGAAGATGTGGTCTATGCTTCACATGTTCTTATGAGTGTACTAGTAATAATGTTCACTGTTAGAAACTAAACATAGATGTTCCTTTATTTTTTATTGACAATATACAATAAAAATGATATATTGAAAGAGGTAATGTAATGAAAGAAGAAGATCACGGTATTGATACTTTGGATTACGAAATTAATCACCAAGAACTTGGTGGGAAATCTGCTGCAGGTTTGTATACTGCTATTATTTTGACCCTTCATGGTCATTGCGGATGGGTAGTTACATATTCCTTTGAATGTAGTGCACCACATGTAAGTTGTGGTTAAAAGAGGTGAATTGTACCTTAAAGGAGGATAGAATGGAAGGAATTATTGGAACGCTTGAATTTTATGCTCCTGTACTTGTATTAGGAGTATTCATCATTGGTATTGTCTACTTTATGAAAAGACGTAATGATAAAAAATAGTGGATAGATTGGTTTTATCACTATAATTTCTAACCAATGCTCTTGAGGAGTATTGGTTTTTATTATGTGACTTTCAGTCCGTCTCGCTCCTCTAGGTGCGAGACAAACAAACCACTCGCTGTGCGGGTGCGCGTCGAAGGTTATACCCCAAAAAACTCCAAACGCGATACAATAAAGGTGTTCAAGCCAATTGTAAAGCGAAAGGAGAAAAATATGGCACAAAAGGCACATAGTTTATGACATACAAAGTGGCACTGTAAGTATCACATTGTGTTCACCCCTAAGTATAGACGAAATGTTATCTATAATCAATATCGAAGCAGTTTGGGAGAAATATTCCACCGATTATGTAGTTATAAAGGTATTGAAATTATCGAGGGTTACCTAATGCCAGACTATGTACATATGTTAGTCAGTATTTCACCGAGGATAAGTGTCGCAAGTTTCGTGGAATATTTAAAAGGTAAAAATACACTCATGATGTTTGATAAACACGCTAATCTCAAGTATAAGTTTGGGAATCGGCATTTTTGGGCGGAAGGTTATTATGTGAGTACGGTTGGACTCAATGAAGCCACAATTAAGAAATATATTCAAGAACAGGAAAAGCATGATATAGCACTAGATAAATTAAGTGTAAAAGAATATGAGGATCCCTTTAGGGATAGTGGTAAGTAATACTAAAGCCTCTTTAAGAGGCAAGTGACGAGTCAAGAGCAATAAGACTTGAACAACGTGAAAGCCAGCGTCTTTAGGCGCTGGCTGGTAATTTGGGCTTATAGCCCTGGTCCAAACCACCCGTTAGACGGGTGGTCATGATTGTGCCCTAGAAAAAGACAAGAAGCCTAAATTACGACTCAATTCTGCACGAAATACTCATGAAATAGATTTTTCTACAAGCTATAATAATTATATAAAAGAAATGGAGGAAACGATAATGCCACAACTAGTAGTAACAGGATTAAATAAGACATTTGGAGAAGGCGAAAGTTTAGTCCATGCCTTATCTGATATTTACCTTTCAGTAAATAAGGGTGAATTTTTAGCCATTATGGGGGCTAGTGGTAGTGGAAAGACAACTTTATTGAATTGTATATCCACTATTGATAAACCTGATTCGGGCAGTATTGTTTTTGAAGATTTTGATATGATTCAAGCAAAAGAAAGCCAATTAGCCGATTATCGCGCTAAGAATATCTCTTATATTTTTCAATCTTATAATCTTGTAGAGACCTTAACAGTTTATGAAAACGTAATTTTACCACTTCAAATTCAAGGAAAATCCATTAGAAAATATCAAAAGAAAATTAATGATGTTTTGGGTAAATTAGCTATTCAAAATTTAAAAAATAAATTTCCAAATCAATTATCAGGTGGGCAACGTCAACGTGTCGCAACAGCTAGAGCGTTAATAGATGATTCCAAACTCTTGATTGCAGATGAACCGACAGGAGCTCTTGACTCTGCTAACTCAGAAAATCTCATGTCCCTCTTACAAGAAATTAATCGAATGTTTGAAATAACTATTCTACTTGTTACTCACGATCCTGCTGCTGCTAAATATTCGTCTCGAATGGTTCTTCTCAGTGATGGACAGATTGTCGATGATATTGAGCGGAATGGACTATCAAACGAATTATACCTAGAAGAAATATACAGACGAACAAGATAGGAGGGGAGCTATGTACCCAAAGTTAATTTTACGCAATGTATTTAGAAACTTACAAACCTATACGATTTATTTTTTAAGTCTTGCTTTGATTTATAGTCTTTTGTACGCCTTTAATGCTCTTCCAAGTCATCCTGTCATGCAGAGCTTATCGGGTGCGAAAGAAATGTTGACGACAATCATGAGCCAGTACATGGGACTTATTTCATATTTGATACTCGGTACTGTCGCCTTTCTTATTGTTTACTCTACAAATTTTGTTTTAGGAAGACGACAAAAAGAGCTCGGGTTATATTCAACACTTGGAATGAAAAAATATCAAATTATTGGAACGCTATTCTTTGAAACGATGTTAGTAAATATCTTTGCTTTAGTTCTAGGATTTACTTTTGGGCTAATCTTACTTATTTTACTTGCTCACATTGCTTCTGAGTTTTTTATGGCAAATTATTTTGGAAATCTATTCTTTTTAGATCTTAAGTCACTCTCTCTGTTGGGCTATTCCTATGTGGTAACTAGTTTAATAGTTGGTTTAATGGACATTTTGAAATTTAGAAAGAAAACAATCATTAGCTTAATTCAAGAAAACGGCATTGAAAAATCACGAATTATTAAAGAAAATTCTATTTTACAATTGTTAATTTTCATTATTTCAAGTATTGTTATCATCTCTGGTAGTATTTATTTTTCTGATTATCATCACTTATCCATTTTGAAAAACTGGGGAGTTTTATTAGTATCGATTTTAGTTATCTTTGTCATTTTATTTTACAACACCTTAAGTAATTTCTTACTTGGAGTTGTTAAGAGAGTATCTTCCTTCTATTATAATAAATTAAACTCATTTAAAATCCGCCAATTTTCCAAACAAGCGGACAGCAATTCTGTAACGCTAGCAGTACTATCTATGACCTTGACTCTGGCTCTTAGTTTACTAGTGTTTGGTGGCAGTTCATACACAACCATGAACCATGAGTTGAATCGTTACGCCCCTTATGATTTACAAGTCAATTTATATAGAGGTAATGAGTTTCATTATGGAAACGAGAGTGTAAAAGATAGATTACAAGCAGGCGGCTTTGATTTTGATGTCGTAAAAGATGAATATATTTATTCAACTTTTACGAGTGATTTGACTTATAAAGATATAATAGATACTAGTCAGTTATGGGAGCACGATAAAGGGTTACCTGATTCAAAAGTCCGTATTTTAGGGATTTCAGCTTATAATCATCTAAGAAAACTACAAGGCAAAAAAGATATTAACTTAGCTGATGATGGCTATCTAATAAATGCAAATTACAAAGGAACTATTAAACAAATCCAAGAATTTTTACTACAAAAGAAAGACTTATCGATTGGCGGTTATTCTTTAAAACTGGCATCGTCCCAACCATTAGATACTGTTTATTTTCTTTCTTCAGTAGGATTAAATGATTCGGGAACTCTTATTGTACCAGATAAAGTTATTAAAGAATTGAACGAAGACTTTACAACTTATGTGGTTAAATATAAAGAAAATATTGATAAAAGAAAAATTGAAACGTTTTTGAAAGAGTGGGTTGATAAGCATTACTTTACGTTGGATGGTGCAGAATTAAATGACTTCACTTATCAAAGTAAGGTGAGATTATCTGAGCTTTATATAGGATTTATGGGAGTCATTGTACTAGTATTGATATTTATTAGTGTTGTGTTTATTATTATTTCACTTAGCATTTTATCTCTACAAATCTCAACTAGTGCACTAGACAGCATTAATGATTATCGTATCTTATATCTATTGGGAAATAAGAAAAAACAAAATAAGAAAATACTTATTCATCAAATTATAAGTTACTTCTTTGTTCCCTTGCTACTTGCTGTTCCATTAGCGGTTTCTCTAAGCAAGTCCTTATTAGGTTACTTTGAAAACTTTGCCAATACAACTATCACAATTGATGTGACCTATCTAGGAATGGCAGCTCTCCTCTTTCTAATTTACTTAGTTATAACTTATAAAGTAAGTTGGCATATTCTCGATAAAAATTAGCATAAAACTAGGATACTGTTAAATAGTATTCTAGTTTTATGCTATACTATACTTATAAAATAGAGGGAGATGATTATGATGAAAAAAATTGTAAAAATCATTTCTAATCATTCATTATGGTTGTGGCAATTAACTTTGCTGAATCACTTGATCTTGATGTTCTACATATACTATAGAGTTCCTATTTATTATGCAAGTGGTCTCACGCAAAAGTTCTCCGTAATACTTGTGATTTTGTTGATTGTGTCCAGCTATGTTTGCAACTTTACTACCTTTCGACATAGTGAATTAAAATTATGGACTATCTTTTTGCTAGCTTTGGTCAGTTGGCAAGCCATATTTCAACAAGGAACAAGTAACACTTTGTTGCATTTTTTTGACATACTGAATCCAATTAATTCATTTTTATTGGTTTATAGTTCTCTTTCGATAATTTTACTAGGTGAGAAGATTGGGGAAGAATTGATGAATGTTTCACTAGCTTTAACCATCATTACCACATTTTCTTACTTTATCCATTTTCCATTGTTTCTATTCTTATCGCTTTTCACAACCTTTTTTCTTACATTTGTTCCTTTAATTTTATTACTCTTTTATCAAAGAGAGTTGCGAAAAGTGCTAACTTATCAAAAACGAAATGTCATGATTTTGTCGGTTGTCTTACCTATTTCCTATATTGTATCGTATGTTAATACAACAGGAGCGAGTGTTCTAAATTTGTTTTGGTATGTTGAGGTATTATCTATCCTAACTTTTTTACATTTCAAGACGATATTTACGTCCTTTAAAAAGAAGATTGATGAATTAAAATTTTCTTATTTAAAGGCTTTTACACGCTTAATTTTCCTAATAGGAGTATTATTACTATTTTCGTTTATAGGTTTTCAACTTGATTTGAATATAAGTTTTTTAATTCTAAATATAGTTCTGCTTATTATGGCTATTGTTGCCGAAGAATGTATTCGATTGTTTCACGTATCTGATATGAGAAATGCGAAAGATTATCTGGAAATTCTATTTTTGAAGAGAAATAGAATGGTTAATCATCTTCTTTCTAATGAGTTTGTAGAACAGCAATTTTCAGAATTTCTTCATAATGAAATTTTACAAAGTGTAATGGCTGTTAAGAATTTCAATGCTTATAGTCAAAATGAGATGTTTGGGAATCAAATAAATCTTGTTACTGAAGAACTGGTGCAACGAATCAGAGAACGAATGGATTACTACCAGCCTATGAGTGAAGTAGACGAGCCTCTATCAAAAAAATATCAGGCTCTTATCGAAAGGATTGAGAAAAGATATAATAAAGAAAGTTCAGTAGTGGTATATTTTCCACCTAAATTTTCTTTAATGACACCCTATGATAAAATTGTCTATCGTTTTGTTGAGGAGTTAATTACTAATGCGGTTAAATATTCACAAGAAGGAGAGATTTCTTTAGAAATCGAGATAAAACAGGATGTTATTTTTATAGTTTCTGAAAATAAATCGATTTCTACCAAAGAACATTCTTTGGGATATGGCTTGAAAAATATGGCAAATAAATTAAGTATTTTAGGTGGTAAAATGGATACTTTAAATGAGAATGGTATTTTTCGTATTGTTATTGAACTACCGATTGATAAGGAGCTATGTTATGAAAATTTTGTTGATTGATGATCATAAATTGTTTAGTCAGAGTATTAAACTGATTTTGGAATTATCAGAGAATATTGAAAGGGTAGATTTGATGGATGATTTTTCTTCTGTCTTGGATTTTCCTTATGATGACTATGACATTATTCTGATTGATATAAACTTGACTAGTTTGTATCAGGAGGATGGGCTATCTTTAGCTCAAACGATTATTAAAAATGGATGTTCTGCTAAAATTGTTATCTTAACTGGATATAGTAAAAAAATGTATGAGTATCGTGCTAAGATAATGGGTTCCTGGGGATTTTTGGATAAGAGTATTGCTCCAGTGGAGTTACTTCAAAACTTGATAGAAATTTATCAGGGTAGAAAGATTTTTTCAGATGAAGTAGTGGTAGATGTTTTAACTTCACGTGAAATAGAAATATTAGAATTAGTTCGAAATGGTCTAAGTATAGATAATATTTGTGAAAAGGTTTATGTGAGTAAGCGAACGGTTTCGAATCATCTTGCAAATATCTTTTCAAAATTAGGGGTATCCAGTAGACAGGAAGCTATTCATGTCGCGGAACAGTTAGGTTACTTTTCTCCCGAATAATTGATAAGTTATTGTCCTATTGTTTAGAAATCTTTAATCAAATTTGAGTGAGGATGGTTGCGAAAGAAATTACTCTTACTCTTAAAAAAGAGCATTATGTTCTAATAGTAAACAATCTCTTTGAAAACATACGACAGTTGGAACAATAAGGCATCTTTAAGAGCATTTAAATTTATCAATGAAATTGAACCTACGTATATGATTCAATGGATGTTAAGACTTCAGCAGCAGATATTCTTCAAGACTTACTGTTTGGCGAGTGGAGTCAGGTAGAGAAAGAGATGTTGAGGGGCGGAGGAAGAAAAATTGAGAAAATTTTAATCAGTCATGTTTTATGTTAATATCAAATAGAAAGAATAGGTGAAAACTATGGAATTAAGAGCAATATTAGGCAAAGAATTTGAGGGGATTGTTATAGAGTTTCAAAACAGAGGAATAATATTTGAAGGTCAATTTAAAATATTGGCTTCAATGTTTTGTAAGAAATATTCAACGGAGTTCTGTGAATTATTGGAAAAGGAAACAGGATTGAACGTGTGGTATGGTTATCAGGTTCCTTATTTTTTCTATTACGATAGTGAAAGGTACGATAATAAAACGGCTTCTCTTGTTGCAGAAGAGTACCAAATTAAAAAAGGGAATTTGTAATAATTTCCGTAGAGGAGTTATAAAACAGTAAATATTTATTATGAGGTTGCAGATTATATGGGCAAAGTAATGAGACAATATAATGAATTTTATATAAAATTGCAAAAAGAGTTTAAACTGGCTCATAATATGACCATAGAAGCTATGCCAGCAAAATTTTCCAACAAAGATTATGTTAAAAAATTTATTTATATGTTTCCTGATAAAATTTCTAGACTGATAATAGAAAGAAACTATTGGTATGGTAAACGTATTATTAAAAAAAATTTAGTTAAAATTCAGAGTAAAAGGATGTCTTTAGAAACTAATGATTTTATTCTTGAAACATCTAAATATATAAGAAGACGAGTAAGAAAAAATATTTTGAGTATTGAAGAGAGAAAAACTCAGGCAGATGAAATTCGAAAAAAATCTTTAGCAAAATTAAAGCTGCAAACTATAAAAAGAAAAAAATCATTAGATTATATCCAAGAAATAAATCCCTCTTATCTGGAACATTATCGCAAAAGATTTTTTAAAACACATGATTTACATGAAAGATTAGAAATCATTAGAGAACTTTCGAAGTATGATTCAAAGGAAGTTCATAATTTTTTCTATGCAATAAATGGTCATGTAAGAAATCAATCGCTAAAAAAAGAAGTTCAGTCGTACTTTCAAAGTTTATCTCTACCGTTTAGATTGAGTAGAAAAAAGAAAGGAAAAACAAATTTTATTGATAATGAAATAGTAACAAATAGGAAAGGGCCAGAAGAGTTGAAGAAGAGGTTATACATTGATGATCTAGAAAAGATAAAAAAATTTGATATCTTTCTTTCACATAACTCTAAAGATGAAGAAAAAATTATAACCTTTTATAAAAAACTAAACAAAAATGGCCAAGTCGTATATATTGACTGGGTTAATGATAAATACGATCTGAAACGAGAATGGTGTAATACTTCAACAGTCGATATTATCAAAGAGCGTATAAAACAATCGGATGTATTTGTTTTGTACTTTTCAAGTAAGACACTTAATTCTCAGTGGTGTGCTTGGGAATTGGGATATGCAGATGCAATTGGAAAGAAAATATGTATCTATTTTTCAGAAAAAATAGATAGAACAATTATTCCCAAATTTTATTCTATTTATCCAGAGCTACATCTTTCTGAAAACATTACAATTGAAGTTAATAAACAATCATCTATTATATTTAATGATTGGAAAAATAGGAGTAGTTAATATGGAAAAAGAGCTATTTATTAAAAAATATACTGAAGTTATTCAAGAAGGGAATGCTGCAGTATTTGCTGGTGCGGGGACATCAGTTGATGCCGGTTTTGTTAATTGGAAAGAATTGGTAAGACCATTCTCAGAAGAAATAAATTTGGACATTGATAAAGAAACAGATTTAATTGGAGTGGCGCAATACTATATCAATTCTAAAATGGGAAATCGTGGTACTGTGAATCAAGAAATAATTAATCAGTTTTCTAGTTCAGATTCAGAAACAGATGTTATGAATATATTAACACGTCTTCCCATTTCTACATATTGGACAACAAATTATGATGAGGTCATAGAAAATGGATTGGAAAAAAATAATCGCAGGGGGGATATAAAAAGAAAAGTAGATGATTTGGCTATTAATATTTATGATAGTGATGCTATCGTATATAAAATGCACGGTGATATAAGATCTCCCCAAGATGCAGTTATTTCAAAAGATGATTATGAAAGATATAGTGAGAAAAATTCGTTATTTGTTACAGCCTTGCGTGGGGACTTAGTCTCAAAAACGTTCTTATTTGTAGGGTTCAGTTTTGAAGATCCAAACCTAGAGTCTATTTTAGGAAAGGTGAATGTTTTATTAGGAGATAACAAAAGAGAACATTATTGTATTCAGAGAACTGTATTAAGAAAAGATTATAGAACGAAAAAAGAGTATGACTATGCAAAAATAAAGCAAGGTTTAAAAATAATAGACTTAAAACGATATGGTATTGAGACTGTTTTGGTAAATGATTATACTGAGATTCCCCAATTATTACTAGAAATTGAAAAAGAATATTTTAAAAATACAATCTTCATTTCAGGTAGTATATCAGATTATAATGAGAATTGGAGTGAAGAAAAGGTAAATCAATACTGCTATGATTTATCTAGTTTTCTTATTTCAAAAGATTATAAAATAATATCAGGGTTTGGACTGGGGATAGGAAGCAGTGTTATTAACGGTGCGCTGGATCAAATTTATAAAACTAAATATAGACATGTGTCTGAACACCTTGGTTTGTTTCCTTTTCCACAAAATGCTAATGGAGAGAAATCGTTAAAAGAACGTTGGACCGAGAACCGTGAACAAATGATTAGTGAGTCAGGGGTGTGTATATTTTTATTTGGCAACAAGCTAGTTGATGGTAAGGTAGAACTTGCTTCAGGCATGATGGAGGAATTTCAAATAGCTAAAGAAAAAGGAAAGATAATCATTCCGATTGCCTCTACTGGATTTGCTGCAAAAGAAATTTTTGATGAGATGAAACAATCAGGAGAATATAGTTATTTAGATAATTACTGGGAAACTTTGGAGACTGAAAAGGATTTCACTAAAGTTTTTTCCACGATTGATAAAATTGTCAATGAGGTACGATAATGGCAACCAAAATATTTATTTCGTTCCGTTTTAGTGATGGAAAAGAGATTAAAGATGAACTAGTTGATTTATTTGATGAATCTACTGAGGTAATTAATAGATCAGAAGATGTTGATAGAAGTCAAATGAGTGATAACATTATTCAGGAATATCTATATGAGAAGTTAAAAGATACATCGGTTACAATTGTATTATTAACTCCAGAGGCTGTTTCTTATAGAAAGAATTGGATTGGAAATTATGATGATTGGCTTTATGATGAACTAAGGTATTCTTTAGAGGATAGAAAAAATAACAGAACAAATGGTGTGATAGCTGTTTATACTGATGAAGCTAAAGATAAGGTACTAGATGATAGTACTCATTATTGTCAACATTGTCAGCAGACTAAGTCGTGTAGATCTTTGAAATATTTTGATAATTTAGCTAGAAAGAACATGCTAAATATTAAGTCGGCTTATAAGAAAAATCCATGTAATGATCTTTATGATGATGAGCACGATTCTTATATTTCTTTAGTAAGTTTGAGCGATTTCAAAGAAGATTATAGTCGATATATACAGAATGCCAAAGACAAAAGAGAACGATTAGATGAGTTCAATATAGCTAAGAGGATGTAATAAACAATCCTTGTAGATAATTCTGCTATTGAGATAAATTCAACTTTTTAAGAGCCGAAAGGCTCTTTTTTCATCCTCTCACTCTCCTGTGATAACTTTTCCAAATCTTCCCTGTTATCCTAATATCACTCTAAGAAAATCAATCCTCAATTTTTAACTGGGGTTTGGGGGCGGAGCCACCAAGTTATCTTATCGTTAGCTGTCAAAACTGGAAGGTTTTGGTCGGTTGGCGATAAGATTTTTGGGATATTGTGGACACAATATCTGAGCTCGCAAAGCCTTACAAGAATGAAAATCAGTTGGTGTAAAAGTGTACGGACATTGTACGGTAGCAGACATTGTCAGTACAGATATTTTGGAAAGGAAGTAGCAGTATGAAACGAGACGTGCGTGATATTCGGAAACAATTTCGCCTAACAGATGAAGAGGAAAAGCAAATTTTAGCTTTGATGAGAGAGCAGGGAGAGACTAATTTTTCAGATTTTCTCCGTAAAAGTTTACTCTCCTCTGATTTACAAAAACAGATAGAGATATGGTTCACCCTTTGGCAATCTCAAAAGCTAGAACAAATCTGTCGTGATGTTTATGAGATTTTAATCTTATCAAGGGCAGAACATCAAGTCACCCAAGAACATGTATCCATTCTCTTAACCTGCGTTCAGGAATTGATTCAAGAAATAGGGAACTCCATTCCTCTTAGTCAAGACTTCCGTAAAAAATACATGAGGTAGGCACATGGAAAATCGTTACCGAAACAATCTAAAGAAAGTTTTCCTGTCTGATAGCGAATTGGGTCAGTTGAAACATTGTATTGACCAAAGCGGTTGTCAATCTTTTTCAGAATATGCTCGACGAACCCTACTCGATCCTGGTATGAATTTCATCACCATTGATACAACTGGTTATCAAGATTTGGTGTTTGAGTTGAAGAGGATTGGCAACAATATTAATCAGATTGCCCGAAGTGTAAACCAATCTCAGTTAATCTCAAATGATGAATTGCAGAACTTGAAAAAAGGAATCTCC
The DNA here is from genome assembly GCF_905187535.1 of Streptococcus mitis. Lineage (GTDB taxonomy): Bacteria > Bacillota > Bacilli > Lactobacillales > Streptococcaceae > Streptococcus > Streptococcus mitis_BS. The sequence goes on along the minus strand of NZ_CAJJIE010000060.1, from coordinate 355,473 downwards.
GAATTGATAAGAGAGGTAGAGAAAGAGTTTAGTATTCAAGCTAAAAAGTTGAGGGAGTTTCATGGTCATCACTAAACATTTTGCCGTTCACGGAAAGAGTTATCGCAAAAAAATCATCAAGTATATTCTTAATCCTGAGAAGACCAAGAATCTTGCATTGGTATCGGACTATGGTATGAGGAATTTTCTGGATTTTCCTAGCTATGAGGAGATGGTGCAGATGTATCATGAAAATTTTATCAACAATGATACGCTTTACGATTTTCGACACGATAGGCTGGAGGAGAAACAACGACAAATCCATGCTCACCATATTATTCAGTCCTTTTCGCCAGAGGACAATCTCACTCCTGAACAAATCAATCAGATTGGTTATGAGACCATGAAAGAATTGACTGGTGGAAAGTTTCGCTTTATCGTTACGACCCACGTTGATAAAGGCCATCTGCATAATCACATCATTATAAACTCGGTTGACAGCAATTCTGACAAAAAACTTAAGTGGGATTATAAAGTCGAACGAAATCTTCGCATGATTTCAGATAGATTTTCTAAAATTGCAGGTGCAAAAATTATCGAGAATCGCTATTCTCACCAGCAGTATAAAATTTATCGTAAGACTAATCACAAATATGAACTTAAGCAACGACTCTATTTTTTGATGAAAAATTCTACCGATTTAGAGGATTTCAAAAAGAACGCTCCATTACTACATGTGAAGATAGATTTCAGTCACAAGCATACCACTTTTTTTATGACGGACTCAACTATGAGACAAGTTGTGCGTGGTAATAAACTCAATCGCAAGCAAGCTTACACAGAAGAATTTTTCAAGAATTACTTTGCCAAAAGGAAAATGGAAGAGCTTATGGAATTTCTTTTACCCAAGGTTGATAACTTAGAAAATCTGGTAAAAAAAGCAAAACTATTTGGATTAAATATCAATCCTAAGCAAAAGCATGTTTCTTTTCAATTTGCAGGAGTAAAAGTGAAAGAGACAGAACTAGATCAGAAAAAATTATATGATGTAGAGTTTTTCAAAGATTATTTTGAGAAGAGAAAAGATTTGAAAGCTCCAAAAGTTAAGGATTTAGTTCAAGTTTATCAAGAAGAGAGATTCTCCAAAGAAAAAGAACTCCCAAGCGAGGAGAAGTTTTGGGAATCTTATCAAGAGTTTAGGAGAAACAGAGATGCTGTTCATGAATTTGAGGTAGAATTGTCACTCAATCAAATCGAAAAAGTAGTGGATGATGGTATTTACATCAAGGTCAAGTTTGGTATTCGTCACGAAGGGCTTATCTTTTTGCCTAACATGGAGCTCGATATGGAGGAGGACAAGGTGAAAGTTTTCATCAGGGAAACAAGTTCCTACTACATTTATCACAAAGATGCTGCCGATAAAAATCGTTATATGAAAGGCCGAACCTTGATTAGACAGTTTAGCTCTGAAAATCAAACGATTCCATTCCGCAGAAAAACAACAGTCGATATGATTAAAGAGAAGATTGAGGAAGTGTATACTTTACTTGAGCTGGATATGGATAAGCACTCTTATATTACAATTAAAGATGATTTAATTCATGAATTAGCAGCTTCAGAATTGAGAATCAATGCTTTGCAAGAACGAGTGACAACCTTAAATCAAGTAGCAGAATATTTACTGGCTTCAGTTGAAAATAAGCAAAAAATGAAATTGAATCTTTCAAAATTGAATATAACTGATAAAATTGGCATTGATGTTGTTGAGAAGGAATTGAATGAGTTAGGTATCCAGATAGAATTAGAGAGCAATAGATATGAAAACATCGTATTTAAAGTGAATAAGTTTATCAATCGTTTGAGTAAGAAAATTTCAAAAGAAGAAGGGATATGTTTTCAAAAATAGGAACCCAGACAACCATTATATAAAATGTGTATCTTTTATAAAACATATTTGAAATTATGATAATTTTTATTGCATCAGTCGTAGATTTAGTTATCACATACGATACAAAAAAATCATCATTTTGAGCAAATATCTCCTTATATTTATTTACTTATTTCCTTACTAGTTTTTTTATTGATTTGTTTGATAAATTCAACTGCTCAATGGTTTTATCTTATCGTTTACTCTTATTTATCATTTTTCTTTTCAAATCTCTTTGCCAAGATGAACCTGACTTCAGCTATCAAACTGGAGCAGGTGGAGAAAGAAATCGAAGAAAATCAAAGATTTATGACTAAATGGATAGATGATTACGAATATAAGGTTAGGAGATTAGAGAATTTTATCAATATACTTGATAACACAAGAAATCAAAATGTTACCAAATTAGAACGGGAAACAAAATCAGTATAGTTATTTGAGATACCATGGAAAAATTATAAGGCTGATAGTATTAATTTCACTATCAGCCTTACAGGTTATTTAACGTTTCAGAAAAACTATAATGTCAAGATTAACTAAACAGTATCTAATTCTTTCAAATAATTTTCTATCTTCATCAACATTAAAGGATTGTTATAAATCTTACATAACTCTTTTGCTTCTATATAATAATTTTTGACTTGTTCTTTGTCTAGAAATTTGGCTCCAGCTTCTGAACTGCACCCCAAAAGTTAGTCAGAAAAAATCTACTTTTTGGGGTCAGTACAGTAGACAATAGACAAGACTGCTTTTTAAAAATTGTTGAGTATTAAAGTACAATATATGCCCATAAACCAGTGGAGGAGATAATCTTGAAAAGAGTTTATTTTTAGACACAGCTTCAAAAAGAATAATCCTAGAAAGCTTTAACTATCATAAAGTCATATATTACTATGTCGTATCTATCTTAAACTATGTAAACGGAATCTACAAAAGGATTAAATCTTTGATGAAGAGGAATTAGGGTTAAAGACCATTATTTGTCAGAAACACAAGCATCTTTATTACAAAGACGAAGCCTGAAGAAGGCATAATCTGATATTCTCAAACCTTGTGAAAAAAGCAGACCATGGATATCGTAGAATTTCCTGTTAGTGACAAGAAACTGTATATAGCTCCGTTCTTGACAATTTTTAAAGGAAGAAGAGAATAAGTTTTTTAGCACAATTAGCTAGCAAGTGGACTTTAGATATCCATTACACACTGGCAGCGGTTAAATTTTGGTTAGTGTGACTGAATTATTCTAATTCTTTACTCATTTGGTTTTGGTATCAGTAGTCCAACTTGTTTATTTATGCTTGATACTTTTTCATAGTTAGCAGGTCAAAAAAGAATAACGAAAATATATTTAAAAGGGAGATAGTTCGTTTAAATTACAATATGTAAATAATATCAATATCTGAAAATTTTTTCTTATTTTCATTGATTATATAGGTTTATCAGTAGAGTTTACTATCATAACTTACAAGCTACTTACCAAAATTTATTACGTTTGATTATGAGAAAGAGTTCTCGAATTGGAAGCTTTTATCAAGCGATTATGGTATTGATGTCATCTTGTCTGCTTTGAGAAACGCGGTCTAAATGAACATTCTGATTCTTCCGTTGTTTGATTTTGTCAACTTTTCAGGACTTATTGAGATGTCTTAATATTCGTGAGAGAGTAAGGTCTGGGATTTTTTTGTAATTAAGAGCTAATATGGTCATGCTTTCTATTAAAAGTATAATAAAATATTTAATTTATATATAAAAATGTATGTAAATTTGATGTATAGTTATTTATATATGATAGGGAAAGGAGTCTAGTTCGATGAAGTGTTATGAATGTGGTAAATTAAAAATTCATATTCCAGAAGAGTATGGAAATATTGATAATATGGCATTTTCAGCTCATATTATCGTAAGATATAATAATGGACACTGCGGAGGTATTGACCCCCATATAATTGGTCTTTGTAAAAATCAAATAAGTATGAAAACGATTTATCCAATTTTGATAATAGTATCTCGTGATAAAAAGGTTATTGATGATTATAAAGATTTAAATATTGCTTATGTTGATTGTACTAAGTGTTCTAATAACTTTGAGACTGCATTTCAAGTTAGAAAAATATTAACTTTTTTAAATATAGAGCTTCTCCACTGTCATGGATATTCAACTAATTATTTTTTGTATATGTTAAAGAAGTTGGATTACAAAGGTTTTGGGCGTATCAAGACCGTAATAACATGTCATGGATGGGTTGAGTGCAATTTGCACAAACGAATCTTAACTTTTTTTGATTTCTTAACATATTCGATGGGGGATAGTTTTATTTGTGTATCTACAGCTATGAAGAAAAGGTTAGAACAAAAGATTAAAAGGAAGAAAATATTTGTAGTAAATAATGGCATTGATACGTCAGAGCATACTTTTACTGATATTGAAGTAGATGAATTTCATCAAAATTTCCTCATCCCAAGTGATATGAAGATAGTGTGTTATGTTGGAAGGCTTGATTTGGAAAAGAGGCCGGATAGGTTTGTTGATTTTGCTGAGAAATTAGCAAAAAAGAGAGAAGATGTATTTTTTGTAATAGCTGGAAATGGTAGTTTATGGGATGTTCTTGCTGAGAAAATTTCCAATTCAAAGTATAAAGAAAGGATACGCATGATTGGAGAAATTTACCCAGCATCAATTGTTTACAGAATATCTGATTTATTATATCTTCCTTCAGATACTGAAGGAATACCGATGTGTGTATTAGAGTCTATGTCAATAGGGACTCCTGTTTTAGCAAGTAATGTAGGTGGATTAAGTGAGATAATAGAAAATGGAAGAGATGGATTTTTATTTGAAAGAACCGAAGTGGATAGTATTTGCGAATGTAGTCATTTTTTGTTAAATAATGAGCAGTTGCTTTCTGAAATAGCAGAGTATGGAAAATTAAAGATAAAGGAACATTTTTCTTGGGAAAAAATGTTTAAGGAGACTATGGAGGTATATAATGAGCTTCTAAAGAGGGGTGGGAATGAATAGAAAAACTCTTGGGGAACTGGTAAGCATTGTTATTCCAACTCATAATAGATATGAATCTTTAATTCGAGCAGTAGATAGTTGTATCATCCAAACATATCAGAACATAGAAATTTTAATTATTGATGATAACTATAGCAATATAAAGTTGAGAGAGAAGATTATTTCTAAATTTAAGAACTATGACAGCAGAATTAAACTAATATTAAACAATAGTGACTTAGGTGCTTCGAAAGCTCGAAATATTGGAATAACAGAGTCGAATGGAAAATATATATCATTTTTAGATGATGATGATGAATATATGGCTGATAGAATTTTGAAGATGATGGATTGTTTTCAAAGAACTAAGATAGATAATGTTGCTATGATTTATAGTTATGGGACAATAGTTTACCCAACCGGTAAAAAAGAGCAAGAGATGACAGATTGTGTTGGAAATCCATTATTTATTCAGATGATTCATAACATAGCTGGAACTTCATTTTGGTTGTGTAAAAAGGAGGTTTTAGAGAAAATAAATGGATTTGAAGATATTTATTCACATCAGGATGGGATTGTATTGTTAAAATTACTGGCGCAGGGTTATCAAATTGACCTAGTTAGGGATTTTCTTGTTAATTACTATGCTCACGATAAGGGGAGTGGTATAACAGGGGTAAATAATAAATCAATTATTGCGGATGCTAAATATTATGATAAGTGTAAAGGATATTTTCACTTATTGTCATCTAGCGAAACGAAGATAGTGACAGAAATGTATTATTGTACACGTATTAAAAGGTTACTTCTAATTAAAGATTCAACTCAAGCTTTAAAAGAAATAAGAGAAGCTTGGGATACAAGAATTTTCAGTTTATATTTGTTCATAAAGTATATTCTTCTATACTGTTGTAGGTCTTTTTATTGTTTATATGATGACTACATCCAATTAAAGTTAAGAAAATGAGAAGGTAATGGTAATTATGATTTCGATTATAAGATCACGCTTGAGACAATTTAGTCAACTGACGATATTTATTGTTCTTGGACAATTATTATTAATTTATGCTTCTACTATAAATGCGTTGGTGTTAAATGAGTTAATTGCAATGAATTGGAGTATGTTTTTAAAACTTTCTATCTATCAATTGATAGTATGGTGCGGAATAATATTTTTTGATTGGCTAGTCAAAAATTATCAAGTTGAAGTTATTCAAGAATTTGATATTGAAATTAGAGATAGGATTGCTAAAGACATTTCTAATTCGACTTACCAAGAATTTCATAGCAAATCGTCGGGGACATATCTTTCTTGGTTAAATAATGATATACAATCAATAAATAAACAAGCTTTTGAGCAATTATTTTTGGTAATAAAGGGCATTTCAGGAACGATTTTTGCAGTTATTACTCTTAGCCATTATCATTGGTCTTTGACGGTAATTACATTTTTTGCATTATTAATCATGTTAAGTATCCCTAAGTTTTTTGGAAAAAGAATGCAGGAAGTAAGTTTAACTTTAACGAAGCAAAATGAGGAATTTTTAAAGTCTAATGAAACTATTTTAAATGGATTTGATGTATTCGCTTCTTTGAATCTTTTGCGTATATTGCCAGACAAGGTAAAAGAAGCAAGTATTTTGTTAAAGCAGGTTACAAAAAGAAAAACTGCGATAGAGACTTTTGTAGGTGCAATTAGTTTTTTCCTTAATATATTTTTTCAAATTTCTTTAGTTGTTTTTACAGGTTATCTAGCCATAATTGGAATTGTAAAAATTGGTACTATTGAAGCTATTGGCGCACTTACAGGAGTTATCTTTACTTCACTTGGTGAATTAGGAGGTCAGCTAGCATCTATAAACGGTACGAAGCCAATTTTTGCTAAATTGGACTCTATAAATGTAGCAGAAATATCTGATAGGAGTAGTGAAAAAGATATTATTAAAAATAGTACGATTCCATTATATGAAGCTAAGAATGTTGGCTACTCCTATGGTGAAAGACCAGTATTAAAGAATTTAACGTTTTGCTTTGAGCGAAATAAAAAGTATTTAATAATGGGAGAAAGTGGTAGTGGGAAATCAACACTACTCAAGTTACTGAATGGCTTTTTGAGAGATTATACAGGAGAGTTATTTTTTGGGGGGCGAGAAATTCGGGAACTAGCTTATTCTGAAATTGTTAGTGAGGTTTTATTACTTGATCAAAAAGCATACTTATTTGACGGAACTATAAGAGATAATATTGTGCTTGATGAAGAATTTACTGACGAGGAAATTTTACAAGTGTTAGAGCAAGTAGGACTGATTATAAATGATTGTTCAGATTTATTTTTGGACTACTATGTTGGTGATGATGGGAGATTACTTTCAGGAGGGCAAAAACAACGTATAGCTTTAGCAAGAGGATTGATTAGAGATAAAAAAATTGTGTTAATTGATGAAGGGACTTCTGCTGTAGATAAAAAAACTTCATTGGAAATTGAAAGAAAGATATTAGAACAAAATGATTTGACAGTAATTATGATAACACACACGCCGCATCCAGAACTAGCACATTATTTTGATGAGATTTACCAGTTTCCCCAGGAATTGATGTAACTGGAGGTTGAAGATAAAATATGCGATTTTTTTATCAAAATAAAAAAATACTTACTACAAATGATACGATTTATTTACAGGATGTTATCTTGGATGTTGGCGCATTTTCAGTTGAAAAAATATTTAGAATATGTGAGAAATTTGTACATGAAAATCACATAAAAATTTTTTATATCGTAGGCAAGCCTTCAATATATTCATTGTATGATTATATTTTATTATTAGTTTTAGCTAAAAATAAAATTACCATATATGATTTTATATCTAATCAGCCATTTGATATAACTTTACTTTATCATTTTTCTTTAGAAATCGAGAATGGTTTCATTGATTTTTGTTTCAAGAATATTGAAATTGTTTTTGAAACTCAAAGTATTTCACTATGTTATAAAGAAGAATTTCTTTTGACAGATGTATCAGACAAAGAGAGATTTGAATATTTTTACAAACATTTTAAATCATTACTTATAAAAAATCGAAGGAAATATAATATAATTGACGACAAAGATGTAGTCTCAGAAATTTTACAAAATTGGAAAGATTATTGTTTTAATAGGTTTTCTGTTTGTTTTTCTAATACTCAAATGAGATTCTTTCATATGTTGTATCAACAAAAAGGCTTTAAAACACGTTCTTTAATACTAGATAAAAGAATAGTTGCACAGGGGATTGTTTACTATAGCGATATAACTAATACGGTGTATTTTTGCATTTTTTGGTGGGATAATCAATTTAAAAAAGACTCAATAGGAAGATACATATATTTGGAAGAAATTTCTAGATGCCATTTTTCTAAGATGAAATATTCATTTTGTTATGGTCTGCAAGATTATAAGTGTAATATCGTAAAGTTTTTTAACTAAGATAAGATTTTATTTTTGAGGAGTTATGGATTATAAATTTATTAATATAACAGGTGTTTTTGATATAAAATCTCAGGAACTATTTAGAGAAAGTATTTCTGAGATTTTTGAATCTGAAGAAATAATATTAGAACTTATCGGAGAAGTTTATTATGAAGGCGTAAAATTAGATGTCGGTGAAATAGCGAATTTATATAATAAACTCGGAATTGATTTATTAAATGTTGTTACAGGAATATTTTTAATTGTAATTTTTGATGTCGATCAAAAAGAGTTGAAAATTTTACATGATATTACTACATCATATTTTAATTTGTACTATACTTTTAAAGGTAATAAATTTTTTTATAGTACATCTTTAAAAAAATTACTAGCTTTATCTAAAATTACGACCACTCTAAACAATAAAAAAATATCTGAATTTGTACAAAATGGTTTCATATTAGATTCTAATACATTGATAAAAGAAGTAGATAAATTATCGTATTTTTCCTACATTTCTATAAAAGATAGATTATGTATAGGTGTTCCTGATTATAAGAAATCCAATATATATACCCAAGAAGAAGTAATAGAAAACTGGGAGACATTACTAAGTAGTACAGTAAAACGAATCTACAAAGAAACAGGTGAGGCTAATATTACGTTATCATCGGGATTTGATTCAAATTATATTTTACATACGTTAAATAAGTCTTCTAATAGTCAAATTAGTGCATTTTGTGTTGGAGGTGAGAAAGGGATAAACGAAATTCCTGCTGTACTAAAAATTGCAAAATTCTACGAAATAAATCTATATATTGATACTGTATTAAGTGATAATCTTGAATATTTTCCTGATATAGTTTGGAGATTAGAAGGTAGTGTTTTTGAATGTGGCGTAATTTTGCAATATTATTTAGGTAAGATGTTATCTCAAAATAAGATAACTAATATTATTTGTGGTGAATCTGCTGATGAGGTAATGAATTCACGTTATCATACAATCAATCATAATCAGTATTGTATTGATAAACAGAACATAAAATATTTTAGCTATGAAGAGTACCCTTTTTATGTTACCAACTCGGTCGTTTTAAAAAAGAACAGCCTACTACTACACAGTTTTGGTGTTCATCCAAGGTATCCTTTTAAAACGGCTGAGGTAGTTGAAATGTGTGAGAAAATATCAGAGTTAAACACAAATAAGATGTTCCATAAAGAGAACTGTAAAACACAATTTGATAGTTATATTATTGATAAAGTAAAAAGCATTCCTGGAACAACTCATCTATTTACTTGTCTAAATATGGAGTCCCTATCGGAAATTATAAATTATATTTGTGAATATAATAATCATTTTAGTATTTTTAGCTTTCTTGAAGAAGATAATCAATTTTTTATTAATGTTAGAAGTGGTTTAATAAATCAGATTGATGAGACAATGGAAGATAATATAGATAGATTACTTAGATTTCTTTATATTATTATATTTAATGAAATTTTCGTAAGGACGAGAAATATAGAATTTTCTAAAGGGTCATCATTTAATAAATCACTAAGTGAATTTATAAATGAATTATGGAGACGATAGTAATGAGTTATACAAAAAGATATATTTTTCTATCACCTCATTTAGATGATGCAATTTTTTCATGTGGGGACTATATTTCCAAGTTGATATCATGTGATAAAGAAGTTACTATTTTAACAATATTTGCTGGGTATCCCCAGAAACAAAAATTACAGTTTTCAGCACTACAGTTTCATAAACAGTGTAATTTGGGAGAATATCCTATAAAAGGGAGAATTAAAGAGGATATATTAGCTTGTAAACGACTACACTGTAGTTTTAAGCATCTACCATATTTTGAGTGTCTTTATAGACAAGATAGAGAGGGAAATTTTTTATATCCGACTATATATAGTTCAATCCAGACTGAGGAAATATTAAAAAAAGATATTTTAGAGGAGATTTTGCTTTTAGTTGATGCTAATAGTGTAGTGTTTTGTCCTCTTTCAATTGGCAATCATGTCGATCATATTCTTGTAAATGAGATTGGAAAGCAGTTGGAGTTGATGAATTATACAGTGATATATTATGAAGATTTTCCGTATATAAGTGAAGTTAGTTTAGAGCAGTATCATCAAAAGACTAAGAATTTGAAAATCCATCAAGAGAGATTACAAGAATTAAATTATATTGATAGAATATCTGCAATTCTATGTTATAAATCACAAATTTCCATAATCTGGAAATCAATTGATAATTTATTAATGGATATCAAAAAGTTATATTTGAGAGATGCTTCTGGGTACTCTATTAGATTTTGGGTAAATAAGGAAATACGTTTATGAATATTGCAGTTATTGGTTTAGGCTATGTTGGGTTAGCAAATGCGCTACTATTTGCTTCTAAATATAAAGTTGTAGCATATGATATAGATACTAAGAAAATCTCAAATTTAGAAAGAGGAATAGTTTCATTTAATGATGATGTAATTGCAACATTTATTGCGCAAAATAAACTTGACATTTCGTTTACATCCTTATTTGGTGATATTGAAAATAATATTGATTATTATATTATTGCCTTGCCGACAAATTATGATACTAAAAATAATGGATTTAATATTAGCCAAATTGAACAAATCATATCAAAGATATTGATGGTAAATGAAGATAGTAAGATAATTTTGAAATCAACAATTCCTATTGGTTTTTCTAACAAATTAAAAAAACAATTTTATACAGAGAATATTTTTTTTGTTCCAGAATTTTTACGAGAGGGATACTCATTGTATGATAGTCTTTATCCAAATCGTATAGTAATAGGTGACAAGTCATCTAAAGGGGAAGATATCGCAAATTTATTTCTTTCAGTTATTGCTAAAAAAGATGTTGAGGTCATGTTAGTTAATTCCGATGAGGCTGAAGCTATTAAGCTTTTTTCGAATGCTTACTTGGCTTTAAGAGTTGCCTTTTTCAACGAATTAGATTCTTTTACGGAGTTTAAAAATCTATGTTCTAGAGATATCATTAAGGGAGTGTGTCTAGATTCAAGAATTGGGGATTATTACAATACCCCTTCTTTTGGTTTCGGTGGGTACTGTCTGCCTAAAGATACTAAGCAGTTAGAGAATGAATTTAAAGGATGTAGCGCCCCATTAATAAAGGCAATTACTATTTCAAATACACATAGAAAAAAGTACGTAGTATCACAAATATTAGCAAGAACCCCCAGTATAGTTGGGATATATAAATTAGGTATGAAACGCAATTCAGATAATTATAGAGAGGCAGCTATTTTAAAGATAATTAGAGATTTATTGGCAGAGGGGATCAGAATCTTAATATACGATCCTGTTTTACGAATTGATTTAGAGGGCGTAGAATTTGAAACTAATTTTAATTTATTCATTGAACGTAGTGACTTAATTGTAGCTAATAGATGGGATGAGAAACTCATACCATATAAGAATAAGATTTATACAAGAGATTTGTTGAGAATGGATTAATTAGCAAATGTATATAGCAACAGGGAATATATTGGTTTATAGGCTAAGCAAAATTCAATAGAACTAATCGTGATTTTTATTGAAATCATGACTTTCTTTGTACGACGGGTAGGACAGGTCGTACATCTGAAGTGCAAGTCCTCTAGGCACCCGCTACCAGTGATCCCAATAGTCACTTTCAAGCCTGACTATCGTGAAGTAGCGGGGAGAGGAAGGGATAGCGAAATCGCGGCTCTACGAACAGAAACGTGATATAAGGCGTTAACAGCGGATGAGGTGGCCAAGAACACTAAAGTCCCAAAAGGTAGTCGTAACCTGTTGGCGTAAATCATGAGAGTAAACGAGGCAAGATGTACGACTTATCCTGTGAGGCCTCATGAGCGTCAATTAGACGTAGTAACAACGAATCATGAGAAGTCAGCCAATAAAATAATTAAGGATTTGTGAAACGCGTTAGCGTGAACAGAGACCATAGTAGTGATGAAGCTTACAAGATAGTAGATGGGGATTTTGAAATTGATGAAGAAGGAGCAGAAGTTATTCGTATCATTTATGATAGTCTCAAACCGGCTCTTTGTCAACTGTAGTGGGTTGAAGAAAAGCTAAGATCTAGAAAGGACGGATTTCGTCCTTTCTTTTTTGATGTTGATAGCGATAAAAATCCTTTTTTTGAAGTTTTCAAAGTTCCGAAAACCAAATGCATTTCGTTTGATAAGTTTGATGAGATTATTAGTAGCTTCCAATTTGGCGTTGGAGTAGAGTAGTTGAAGGGCGTTGACAATCTTTTCTTTGTCCTTGAGGAAGGTTTTAAAGACAGTCTGAAAAAGAGGATGAACCTGTTTTAGATTGTCCTCGATAAGTCCGAAAAATTTGTCTGGCTCTTTATTCTGGAAATGAAAAAGTAAGAGCTGATAGAGATTGTAGTGGAATTTCAAGTCTTCTGAATAGCTCAAAAGCTTGTCTAGAATTTCTTTATTCGTCAAGTGCATACGAAAAGTAGGGCGATAAAATCGTTTATCACTCAATTTACGACTATCTTGTTGAATGAGTTTCCAGTAGCGTTTAATAACCTTATATTCATGGGATTTTCGCTCAAACTGATTCATGATTTGAATACGGACACGACTCATAGCACGGCTGAGATGTTGGATAATATGGAAACGATCCAGCATGATTTTAGCGTTTGGGAGTGAAACAGTCTGGGGGACTGTTTCAGCCTGAGCCTAGAAATTCGAAAGCGAAGTTGTCTAGCTAAGGCATAGTAAGTGCTAAACATATCCATCGTAATAATTTTCACCTGACAGCGAACGGATCTATCGTATCGTAGAAAGTGATTTCGAATGATAGCTTGTGTTCTTCCCTCAAGAACAATGATGATATTGAGCTTTTCAAAATCTTTCGCAATGAAACTCATATTTCCCTTAGTGAAGGCATACTCATCCCAAGACATAATCTCAGGAAGACGAGAAAAATCATGCTTAAAGTGGGAATCATTGAGCTTTCGAATGACAGTTGAAGATGAAATAGACAGCTGATGAGCAATATCGGTCATAGAAGTTTTTTCAATCAACCTCTGAGCAATTTTTGGGTTGATGATACGAGGGAAGTCTCAGCGACAGCCATTTTTTAGCAATGATAGCACTTAAAACGGATTTTTTTAAGGAGAATTCTAATAGGCATACCAATCGTTTTGAGGTAAGGGACCTTAAACGGTTTTTGAAAGTCATATTTCTTCATTAGACTTCCACAATCAGGACAAGATGGGGCGACATAGTCCATTTTAGCGATGATTTCTTTGTGGGTATCCATATTAACGATATCTATAATTTGGATATTAGGGTCTTTGATATCGAGCAGTTTTGTGATAAAATGTAATGGTTCCATATGAATCTTTCTAATGAGTTGTTTGATCGCTTTTCATTATAGATCATATGGAACTTTTTTCTACACAAAAATAGGCTCCATAATATCCATAGGGGATTTACCCACTACAAATAGTATAGAGCCTTTAATCCTTTCAAGCTGTTTGAGTCAACTCAAGCAGCTTTTTCGAGTACTTATATCCATGAATTCTTTTAGGCTTTCGTTAAATATTTTTGTACTATCCGCTATAAAATCTTATTTCAATTCTTTGAGTGAATTTACTTTTGAAACGACGTCACGTAAAGGAGTGATGAAGTTCTCATCGAATGTCTGACCATAGGATGAATAGGCACGGGTAAATTAAATTTTTATCACCTAGTTGTTTTTAGGAGATATAGTCTTGGTAGATTTATTAAAAAGTTGTACAACACTGGGTAATTCAATATACTTGATAACACAAGAAATCAAAATGTTACCAAATTAGAACGGGAAACAAAATCAGTATAGTTATTTGAGATACCATGGAAAAATTATAAGGCTGATAGTATTAATTTCACTATCAGCCTTACAGGTTATTTAACGTTTCAGAAAAACTATAATGTCAAGATTAACTAAACAGTATCTAATTCTTTCAAATAATTTTCTATCTTCATCAACATTAAAGGATTGTTATAAATCTTACATAACTCTTTTGCTTCTATATAATAATTTTTGACTTGTTCTTTGTCTAGAAATTTGGCTCCAGCATTTCCTACAAGAATAAGTAGAGGAGCTAGTTGGTAGCTTGTCTGTCTTTGTTTACAGAGTTCAATCGTCTCAAGAGCTTCTTGGATGGCTTCGTTATATTTTTCCTTTGACACTAGGTAGTGAGCGTAGTTGTAACGAACTCTGATGTAGCCAAATAAAAACTCTTGATGCTCAAAATTTTTTGTCTGATATAACTCCATTAAATGAGAGTAGTTTGCCTCATATTCTTGTTCACGACCCACTAAGGAATAGAAATTAGATAGAGTATTCAATACCTTTAAATAAATCAGAGTATTTGAGGAGACTTTTAATAATATATTTTCCAATGAAGAAATAGCCTCATACTTACTGTCATATTGATAGAAGTCAATAATAGCTTTAATCCATTCAAGGTAAGTTCGGTCTTCTAGTGTTAGAAAAGTATTTCGTTCAATCTCTATTCTATAAATATATTCCAAATTGTCATAATTTCTGTCATCTAATAGTCGAGCAGACAATTGCTTGAAATTAGAGAGGTTAGATTTAATTTCAATTTGTTCATTAAAAAAATAATCTAATGGTACTTCAAGTCGTTGTGAGAGTTTGAACAAAAGGTCTGCGGAGGGAATGAAATGCCCTCTCTCAATTTTACTAATCTGGCTTTGTTCACAAATTCCTTCTGCAAGAGTTTGTTGGGAGAGTCTCAACTCTTTTCTTTTCAATCTGAATTTTTCTGCGAGTGTATTCATTAAAGATAATAAACCTTCCTATTTGCTTAATTTTATTATAAAATTTTTAGTTCAAAATAGCAAGTTAAAGAAATAAATAATTCTCTATAGTAATAATAAAAAAAAAAAGTTCAAAATATAATAAAAACACTTGACTAAATAAAATATATCTGTTAGAATAAAAACAAGGAAAAAGAAAGGGGTTTCATTGCATGAGAAAAAAACGTGGAATTAAAAAATTAGTTACATTTGCATTGCTAGGTGTTTTTATGTTTAGTAATACAATTCCTTACCAACAGTTTATTCAGAAGAATAAACAATTGGAGATTCGAGTGCAATCGCAAAAGAAGTCCAATGGTCTTGATGTTGGGAAGGCTGATTGATTTCGTATTACTTTAAAATTCAACTATTTAGAGAAAGGTATTCTTATGAGAGCTTGTAACAATACCAGATAGATATAAGAATGGAGATGTTTAATAAAATGCTTTCATAGCTAACCAACTGTTGAAAATTATGAGTTACAAAATCTAAAGTATTTAAGATTAGTTTATAAAATTAGGTCTCTGCCTGTAGAAAGGAACGTGCAGTTAGAAAGGAGGAAAAAATAGGATACTATAATTCAGACTGAGATTTCTAATTAAAATATGTAGTTGCATTTCGCTCATTTTCATAATATTTCATTTAGAGGAGTAATAATATGTTAAAATTTAGAAAAGTAGTTGCATCATCCCTTGCCGTTTTGGCAGTTAGTTTGGCTCTTCCTGTTTTGGCAGCTTCTCACCGTGGTGGCGAGTGGACCTATGGAGGCTATCATGATCCAAATAATTGGGGAGCATTTTCGAATTATTATCATGGTTCACAGGATCACTGGGCCTATGTTGGAAGTAATGGACGTGACAATCAAAAGACAGCTTATGCAGGAGCACATAGTGCGGCCTATGCGTTTATTAATACAAATTTTGGGGAGCAAGTTACATTTGATGCGGGATGGCAAGAATAATTGAAGAAGATTCTTTTATCAATAGTTTAGTAAGCTTGTTAGTTTATAGAGGGCAGGGGTATTTCTGCCCTCTATTTTAGAATAAGGAATGCACTATGAAAAAATTATTTATACTCATATCCAACCTGCTTGCTAGTTTGTTCTTTGTTTGGGTATTTACCATTTGGACTGATACATATGTCTCCCATTATTACCCCAACGTTGTTGTACGTGATTCTTCCCCTGAAACAACTTTTCAGCATGTTGCTACACGCTTGGAAAAACTAGCAGAAGAAACGGATAGCTTTATTGCGATTCAACACCAAGATCCTAACTCAGAAGGTACTACAGTTTTTTCTTATACGACCTTTGGGGACGGAAAGTTGCCTGATGGGCTTCAGGAAAAAAATCTAGAAGATGCTCAAAGTAGTAGTGTTGAAACAAACTATTTTGTATTCGATGGAAACCTAGATATTCACTTGCTAAGGGAGGAGCTAAGTCAACTTGGCTTGACTAACATGCACCTGACAATTCCATCTAAACTATCTACGTTAATGGCTATCTTTAGTAACGGATTTCAGTTAATCAGTCTATTGATTTTCATCTTAACCTTTGTAGCACTGACTTTAATTAGTCAAATTAGCCAATTACGGTCGTCGGGCATTCGCCTCATTTCAGGAGAGAAACGGTGGTCCATTTTCCTTAGACCAGTTGGTGAGGATTTGAAAGGGATAGTTGTTGGTTTCAGTTTAGCTGGCGTTCTCGCCATTCTTATGCAAAAAATTCTGTCGCTTCCAACGCAATCCCTAATGACAATAGGAGAAGGCTTGCTCAGTTATAATCTCATCTTGTTGTCAATCTCCCTGTTTTTCGCTCAACTCTTCGCAGTTGGGATAAAAAAGATACACCTGATGCAGATTATAAAAGGGCAAGTGCCTGTCAGAGGAATCATTAGTTTAATTTTAATCGGTCAACTATTAGCGATTATTATTGTAACGCTGGGAATAGGGAGTAGTTTAAAGTATTCCCAAGCCTGGCAACAGCATCGGATTGGACAAGAGGTTTGGAGTCAGGAAAGGCAACTGACTATCCTATCAATCAGCCGTGAAGGAACGAGTCCTGGTTTTGATGAACAAGCTCAAAGAAAACTCAGAACTTGGTATCAATTGATGGATCTGGCTGTTTCAGAACAAAAGGCTTTCTTATCTAGACACCAGTTAATTGACCGTACTTTGCAAAATGGCATGGCTTCCTCCAAAAACTTGACAACCTCTACAGAATGGCACGATTACAGCCCGAATGGCAATGTCCTTATCGTCACACCGCAATACTTGGAGCGTCAAAACATTCCTGTAGATACAACTATTGAGCAAAAGATGAATCACCTTGATGTAGGGGAGTTTGTCTTATTACTGCCTGAACACCTCCGTTCAGAGGAAGAACATTATAAATCTGTTTTTGAAGACGACTTAACCAGTCGCATATCTAGTAAAGATGAACGACAGCAAATGACTGCTACGGTAGGTTATTTGGAATCAGGTCATGATCGTTTTGTGTATAATACGACCCCTATTTCTTACCAGCAGTTTTTGAAAGATCCAATCATCATTGTTATAACACCCCAATCAACTGGTCCACAGTCCATTGTGTTTTGGGTAGACGCAGTACAGAACTACGTTCTCTTTAATCAATTGTCTGATGCCCAGGAGCTTATCCAGAGACAAGGCATTGAAAATTGGGTCTCAGAAATGCAAACAGGTTACCACAACTACATCACATTATCGGATAATATCCAGAGGGAACGTTGGGTAATGCTAGCAGGAGCTGTGCTTGGGATTGCAACTTCAATCTTGTTGTTTAACACTATGAATAGGCTCTACTTTGAAGAATTTAGACGTGCCATTTTTATCAAACGCATTGCAGGTCTCAGGTTCTTAGAAATCCATCGCACTTATCTCTTTGCTCAACTGGGTGTGTTTTTACTGGGATTTGTTGCGAGTGTATTTCTTATGGTAGAGATAGTAGTTGCTTTCTTAGTCTCGTTACTCTTTACTGGTCTATCTCTTTTACAGTTACATATCCAAATGCAGAAAGAAAACAAGATGTCCATGCTTGTTTTGAAGGGAGGTTAATATGATTGAACTTAAACAGGTGAGTAAATCTTTTGGAGAACGAGAGTTATTTTCGAATCTTTCAATGACATTTGAGGCTGGAAAAGTCTATGCCTTAATTGGTTCAAGTGGTAGCGGAAAAACAACCTTGATGAACATGATTGGGAAATTAGAATCTTATGATGGGACGATTTTTTACCGAGGTAAAGACTTGGCCAATTATAAATCGAGTGATTTTTTCCGTCAAGAATTGGGCTACCTCTTCCAGAACTTTGGCTTAATTGAAAACCAAAGTATTGAAGAAAACCTTAAGCTAGGTCTCATTGGTCAAAAGTTGAGTCGGTCGGAACAGCGGTTGAGGCAAAAGCAGGCTTTAGAACAGGTCGGTCTGGCTTATCTTGACCTAGATAAGCGCATCTTTGAGTTATCGGGCGGAGAATCGCAACGGGTTGCCTTGGCAAAAGTTATCTTAAAGAATCCACCCCTTATTCTGGCAGATGAGCCAACAGCTTCAATAGACCCAGCAACCTCTCAGTTGATTATGGAGATTTTGCTATCTCTTCGAGATGATAATAGGCTAATCATTATCGCAACACATAATCCGGCAATTTGGGAGATGGCTGATGAAGTGTTCACGATGGATCGTCTGAAATAAAAATCCTTGTTTTTAATTGCACGATGAGTTACTGAAATATTATCATGAATCAATAATTGGAGTTAATTTAGAATTGTACTTTATTAATATTGAGGTAACTTTTTCTTGATAAAGGAAGAAATAGTGGAGAGGAGGTTAGATTGAAAAAATTCGACAATTATATTATTGCGAAGCCTTGCGATTCTAATTCAGATAAACTGTAAAAAATCTTAATAATTGAAAGTTTGGTAGATGATATTTTGCAATTTTCTATCAGAATCAATAATAGTGTAGGAGAGATTTTCCTCCTACAACCGTTTCAAAAGAAAACTATCTTTATTCCATGTTATTTTGAGGAAGATATTGTGAAAGTCAAAGATGATGATGAAGTTGAGTGGAATTTGTTAGAATTTCAAAAATTTAGAGCATTTTTGGCTTAGTAATCTGTGTTGAAGGCTCAAAATCTATGGTAAAAAAGTAGCTTTGAAAACGTATTGCCTCCAAAGATTTAGTTAAATAATGATTTAACACAAGAAGAAATTATTGTAGTTCTGGAAAGATGTTGTTTCAGTATAGAAATAAGTCTTGAAAAACTGGATTTGAAGAATTATTTTGATTATATTGTTTCGGATGACAATTGCTATTGAAGATTCGTACTCAGGGATACAGGGATCAACTAGTGCTGGTATTGCTACTATTGGATATTACGATAACCAATTGCCTTTATTTAATGCTAAGGCTGGAAGTATGCAAGAAGTGTTGAACGTAATTCAATCACAACATGAGTTTTAAAACGTCTAGACGTACTTAGAAAAATAAAAAAAGCGATATAGCAATTTTCCTCTATCGCTTTTTTTATTTTTCTAAAAACAGCGGTAAAATACAGGATTTTTCACTCTTAATAGTGAAGTCTAAAAATTGAGAGAGTTTTATGAAAAATCGTTCACCGCCATTTCCTACCTTATCAAATTTATATAAGGAGGAATAAAATGGTGTATTTTATCTATGTAAATGGGGTAAAAGTCCCTGTTTCCAGAGAAGTTCTTGTATGATTGATTTGTGAACATTTTCCTATAATTTTGTAATATTTTTGAACTATAATATATTAGATAAACATGTCTTTTGTGTTTCACTTTATTTTACAATAAGACTAATTTTTGAAAGTCAGTAATTTTAAATAGTTGATAAAATCTTTGCTCTCAGACGGTTAATAGATATGCTTATGAGAAGTGTTTAATAAATTAATTTTAGTTCAAAATGTCCAGTTTGGACACTTTGAAAGATTTCCTAGTTTTATATATTATACTTTTCTCAGGAGAAGGCTAGATGTACAGACGTTTGAGAGATTTGAGGGAAGATCACGATTTGACCCAAAAACAAATAGCTAAAATACTTTCGTTTACAAACTCAGCTTATGCTAAAATTGAACGGGGTGAGCATGCCTTGACGGCAGATGTATTGGTAACTCTCTCAAACTTTTACGATGTCAGTACAGACTATCTATTGGGATTGACAGATTTTCCTGATAAAATTCGCTTTAGAAAATAATCTCCTCAATTGCATAGAGTGTGAAAATGAGGAGATTTTTTATTTGTTCTTTGACAATTGAATAGTCCAAAATGGTACTTTCCTCATTTGTGGAGCAGTTTTGAATGGCTCGCCATGATAAGAGCGATATTAAAACCATCAATAAAATAGAGCGATACTTTATATGCCATGATACAAATGATATACAATGATACTTCTGACCGTTCAGGCTGCCACCGTAAAAGAGCAGCAAGTGAAATTCTTATGATGACTTCATCAGTCATGCCATGGAGGAGAAAATATTTTTTAGGAAGGATGATGATATGAATATAAAATATATATCTGTCGAAAATTCCATTGCCGAATGGGCCGATAAAAAGGGAATTCTAAAAAGATGGGATGGTTTAAATCAATATACATTGAACAGATGGATTAAAGAAATGCGAGAAAACAGAACATTTTCCATGTATGTAATTAACCCAACCCATAAACTTGTTTTCATTAATCTAGAAGGATTTGAAAGTTTCTTAAGATGGAAGCAAAAGCGGACAAAATAAGGAAGTCATGGTATAATATAGGGTAGTTATTTATTCTATACAACAATGATTTATTTCTTTTTAAGAGTTAAGAGGAATTAAATTATGTATTATGTAACTAAAACAAATTCAAAAGGGCAACCCTTATATCAAGTGGTTGAAAAGTACAAAGATCCACTAACAGGAAAGTGGAAATCAGTAACTGTAAGTTATACTAAGAATACTAGTAGGGCGAGGAAACAAGCTGAAAGAGAGGTTCTTGATAAAATAGATAGACTAACTACTTCATTTGAAAGTCAGTATAGTCCTGAACTGATTACAACATTTGGAGAGTTAAAAGAAAATTGGTTTCAGACTTGGTGTGTCTCTGTTAAACCACAAACAATTCAGAGAGAACTACTGGTTATGAAGCGTCTTGGGAAAATTATAGGAGATGATTTTTTGTTAGACAGGATTACTCCACTTCTGATGAAAAATAGTCTCAATAAATATTTAGAAATGTATGATGCATCGCCTTCAACAATGACTCATATAAAAAGTACTTGTAATAAGATTTTTAATCATGGTGTGTTATATAATGTCATTAAGTTTTCTCCAATGACTGCGGTAAAACTAGATATTTCACTAGAGAAAAGGCGTAAAGCAAAAGAAAGACATGATTCTAAATTTCTAGAAATCCATGAATTACATGCATTTTTTGATGTGTTACGCCAATGCAGAAATGCAAACTATTATGATCTTGCTATAGTATTGTTGCTTACAGGTATTCGAATTAGTGAAGCAGCATTTTTACCATCAGATATTGATTTTGAAAAAGGAATCTTGCATATTGATAAGGCACTTCAATATCATTGTTTAAAAGTTGAACAATTTCATTTTGATACAACTAAAACACTCAATTCAATTAGAGAAGTAGCTTTGCCTGAAGCTGCAAGCGAAGCTATTAAAAGGACAATACAGAGAAATAAAGAGTTTGATGCTTATATGGAGAAACATCCCTGTCCTGCTTTTACACATTCTGAAAGTGTATTTAGAACAGAATACGGCTCTCCAATAACATCAAGCACTTTTCGTCAAATTTTGAAACGAATAGAAGGAAAATTATTGACAAATTGTTTAAGTGACTATGGTTTTAAGTGGGTAAAACATGTTACTCCCCATTCGTTTAGACATATGCATATTAGTTACCTTCAAAGTAATGAGATGCACATAGCAGTGAAAGATATTATGACTAGAGTAGGACACGCTAACTTTGAGACAACAATGGGCTATACACATAATATAAATCGTTCACAAGAAAATACTGTAAAAGCCTTAAATCAATTTGTAGAAAATCACAATTTCCATTTTGAAGAATTGAAATGTTATACCTGTAAATATTCCAGAATGATTGAAAAATTGATTGAAACTAGTGATAATAGCAATAAAGTAGAATTAAGTGTTGATGAGTTCAAAGACTTGTTACATCTTAGTCCACGTTACTCACCTAAAAATATTGTTTCAAATTTACTATTAAAAATCAAAAAAGATATTGTCAAATACCACCCACAGTTTGATATAAAGATTGTGAAATCAAGTGAGAATCAAATCAGAGGTTTTTCCATTGCATGGTAGTTTTGGTGTTCGCTTGGTGTTTAGACAATAGTAAAATAAAATAGGGGCTCTAAACCCTTGCTACGAAAGGAAAAAAACTCAATGGCTACTATTCAATGGTTTCCTGGTCACATGTCTAAAGCGCGTCGACAGGTGCAGGAAAATTTAAAATTTGTTGATTTTGTAACGATTTTGGTGGACGCACGTTTACCTCTATCTAGTCAAAATCCTATGTTGACCAAGATTGTTGGTGACAAACCAAAACTCTTGATTTTAAACAAGGCGGACTTGGCTGACCCAGCAATGACCAAGGAATGGCGCCAGTATTTTGAATCACAAGGAATTCAGACTCTGGCTATCAACTCTAAAGAGCAAGTGACAGTTAAAGTTGTAACAGATGCGGCCAAGAAGCTCATGGCTGATAAGATTTCTCGCCAGAAGGAACGTGGTATCAAGATTGAAACCTTGCGTACCATGATTATCGGGATTCCAAACGCTGGTAAATCAACTCTCATGAATCGTTTGGCTGGTAAGAAGATTGCCGTTGTCGGCAACAAACCAGGTGTTACCAAGGGACAACAATGGCTTAAAACCAATAAAGACTTGGAAATCTTGGATACACCGGGGATTCTCTGGCCTAAGTTCGAAGACGAAACTGTCGCTCTCAAACTAGCCCTAACAGGTGCTATCAAAGACCAGTTGCTTCCTATGGACGAGGTGACCATTTTTGGTCTCAATTATTTCAAAGAACATTATCCAGAAAAGCTGGCTGAACGCTTCAAACAAATGAAAATTGAGGAAGAAGCGCCTGTTATTATTATGGATATGACCCGTGCCCTCGGTTTCCGTGACGACTATGACCGTTTCTACAGTCTCTTCGTGAAGGAAGTCCGTGATGGCAAACTCGGTAACTATACCTTAGATACATTGGAAGACCTCGATGGCGACGATTAAAGAAATCAAAGAACTCCTTGCTACTGTCAAGGACCTTGATAGCCCTATTATTTTAGATCTTGAAAAGGATAATCGCTCTGGAATTCAAAAGGAAATCAGCAAGCGTAAAAAAGCTATTCAGGCAGAATTGGATGAGGATCTTCGTTTGGAATCCATGCTTTCCTACGAAAAAGAACTGTATAAGCAAGGATTGACCATGATAGCAGGTGTTGACGAGGTTGGTCGTGGTCCTCTTGCTGGTCCTGTAGTCGCTGCAGCAGTTATTTTACCTAAAAATTGTAAAATTACAGGCCTCAACGACAGCAAGAAAATTCCTAAAAAGAAACATCTGGAGATTTTCCAAGCAGTTCAGGACCAAGCCTTATCAATCGGGATTGGTATCATGGATAATCAGGTCATCGACCAAGTCAATATCTATGAAGCAACCAAACTGGCCATGCAGGAAGCAATCTCTCAGCTCAGTCCTCAACCTGAGCACCTTTTGATAGATGCCATGAAGCTGGATTTACCCATTTCACAAACATCTATCATCAAAGGAGATGCAAACTCTCTCTCTATCGCCGCGGCTTCTATAGTAGCCAAGGTGACACGTGATGAATTGATGAAGGAATTTGACCAGCAATTTCCCGGCTATGATTTCGCTGCTAATGCAGGATATGGAACAGCTAAACACCTGGAAGGACTGAAAAAAATAGGAGTTACCCCTATTCATCGGACCAGCTTTGAACCCGTTAAATCGCTGGTTTTAGGAGAAAAAGAAAGTTAAATTAGAAGGAATGATTATGGAGGAACAGTCAGAAACACTCAGTTCCAAGAAAGAATTTGCCTTTGCCTCGAGTACCATATTATCCCAAGTTGGACGAGGAATCATTGTTGGTCTCGTTGTTGGAATTATCGTTGGATCCTTTCGTTTCTTAATCGAAAAAGGCTTCCACCTGATACAAGGACTTTATCAAGATCAAGAGCATCTAGTGCGCAATCTTTTTATCATTGGTCTATTTTATTTAATAGTTTGTTGGCTCAGTGCGAAATTAACTCGGTCAGAAAAAGACATCAAAGGCTCAGGAATTCCTCAAGTCGAAGCAGAATTAAAGGGATTGATGACTCTCAACTGGTGGGGAGTTCTTTGGAAAAAATATATTCTAGGAATTCTTGCTATTGCCAGTGGACTTATGCTGGGGCGAGAGGGACCCAGTATTCAACTTGGAGCGGTAGGTGGTAAAGGAATTTCCAAGTGGCTTAAATCCAGTCCAGTGGAGGAACGCTCCTTGATTGCTAGTGGAGCTGCAGCAGGATTAGCCGCAGCCTTTAATGCACCAATTGCAGGACTTCTCTTTGTTGTAGAAGAAGTTTATCACCATTTTTCGCGCTTTTTCTGGGTGTCTACTCTCGCAGCTAGTCTCGTAGCAAACTTTGTCTCTCTGCTCATATTTGGGCTAACGCCAGTGCTAGACATGCCTGATAATATCCCTCTCATGACCCTAGATCAGTATTGGATATATCTCCTCATGGGGATTTTTCTAGGCCTTTCCGGTTTTCTCTATGAGAAAGCTGTGCTCAATGTTGGTCGAGTTTATGATTGGCTTGGTCAAAAAATCCATTTGGATAGAGCTTATTACCCAATTTTTGCCTTTATTCTCATCCTACCAGTCGGAATCTTCTTACCCCAAATCCTTGGTGGTGGAAATCAGCTGGTTCTTTCCCTAACTGAGCAAGATTTTAGTTTTCAAGTTCTATTAGCGTACTTTTTGATTCGCTTTGTTTGGAGCATGATTAGCTATGGAAGTGGCCTTCCAGGAGGAATTTTCCTACCAATTTTGGCACTTGGTTCCTTGCTTGGTGCCCTAGTTGGTGTCATTTGTGTTAATATTGGACTTGTCAGTCAGGAGCAATTCCCTATATTTGTCATTCTAGGAATGAGTGGCTATTTTGGAGCAATATCTAAGGCTCCCTTAACTGCTATGATACTCGTAACTGAGATGGTAGGAGATATTCGCAACCTCATGCCACTTGGATTAGTAACCTTGGTCGCCTACATCATCATGGATCTACTCAAGGGTGCACCAGTCTATGAGGCTATGTTGGAAAAAATGCTGCCAGAAGAAGCGACAGATGAAGGAGAAGTCACTCTCATTGAAATCCCTGTTTCAGATAAAATAGCAGGAAAGCAAGTACACGAACTCAACTTGCCACATAACGTACTCATCACCACCCAAGTCCATAATGGCAAGAGCCAAACAGTTAACGGCTCAACCAGAATGTATCTGGGGGATATGATCCACCTGGTGATTCCAAAAAGTGAAATTGGGAAAGTCAAAGATTTGTTGTTGTAGATCAAAAATATTATTACATAATTTTTATTATGTAATAAATGTATCAAGAATATTTTGTTGATTTTGATAAGGGAGGACATACATCATAATGAAAATACTAGATGTTCTATATGAGTTTTATGGTGATTTTGAATTCATTAAAGAAAAGTGGAATGAAAAATACGAAGGTATTCTTATCAAAATAAAGGATGAGCAAGGATATAAAAGATGCCGCTTAGCAAAAAGAACACCGAAAAAAGAAGGATATTTTACAGTTTTTTGGAAAAAAGACAAAAATAACATGAACATTCCTTATACCAATGAAGATTTGGGAACTGAACTTGTTATCGTTGTCATCGATAATGATAAAAAGGGGCTATTTATTATTCCAAACGAAGTTGCTACTTGTAAGAAAATTCTCTCAACAAAAAACAGCAAAGGAAAAATGTCCATGCGATTTTATCCGCCTTGGTGCACAAATTTAAATACAACGGCTCAATCAACACAAAAATGGCAATTGAAATTTTTTAGAGAAATTGAATTATAAGAATGACTTTGAAAAATTTCTAGTAGATTCATATCAGACACAAAGACTTGGTTCTTATGAAAAAAGAACCAAGTCTTTGTGTTAGTTTCTCAGGAATAAAGTACATTATAGACAATTTTTGTCGAAAAAATTTTTTAGTTATTAAAAATGAAATCATTTTTGGTTATTCTATTAAAAAGCCCTATAACATCTTTCCGAAAAACTATAATTTTCTTGAAAAATATATGAGTCTATGCTATACTACTAGTAGACTTATTTATGGAGAAAATACATGAAACGTGAGATTTTACTGGAACGAATCGACAAACTAAAACAAATCATGCCCTGGTATGTTCTGGAATACTACCAATCTAAGCTTGCTGTTCCTTACAGTTTTACAACCTTGTACGAATACCTCAAGGAATACGATCGATTTTTCAGCTGGGTTTTGGAGTCTGGCATTTCAAATACTGATAAAATATCTGATATTCCTTTATCTGTCTTGGAAAACATGTCAAAGAAAGATATGGAAGCCTTTATCCTTTATCTACGAGAACGTCCTTTACTGAATTCCAATACAACCAAACAAGGTGTTTCACAGACAACTATCAATCGAACCTTGTCAGCACTTTCTAGTCTTTACAAGTATCTGACTGAGGAAGTTGAAAATGACCAGGGAGAGCCTTATTTCTATCGAAATGTAATGAAGAAAGTTTCAACCAAGAAAAAGAAAGAAACACTTGCTGCCAGAGCTGAAAACATCAAGCAAAAACTCTTTCTAGGTGATGAAACAGAAGGTTTTCTGACTTATATTGACCAAGAGTATCCACAACAACTTTCAAATCGCGCCCTATCTTCATTTAATAAAAATAAAGAACGTGATTTGGCCATCATTGCCCTTCTCTTGGCGTCTGGTGTCCGCTTATCTGAAGCTGTTAATCTGGATCTAAGAGATCTCAATCTAAAAATGATGGTTATCGATGTCACTAGAAAAGGTGGCAAACGTGACTCGGTCAATGTCGCTGCCTTTGCAAAACCTTATTTAGAGAATTATCTCGCCATTCGAAATCAACGCTATAAGACTGAAAAGACGGACATTGCACTCTTTCTAACTCTCTATCGAGGTGTCCCAAATCGTATCGATGCTTCTAGCGTTGAGAAAATGGTTGCTAAGTACTCTGAGGACTTCAAAGTCCGTGTAACACCCCATAAACTAAGACATACCCTAGCAACCAGGCTCTATGATGCCACTAAATCGCAAGTTTTGGTCAGTCATCAGCTAGGACATGCCAGTACACAAGTCACTGACCTCTATACACATATCGTCAACGATGAACAAAAAAATGCTCTAGATAGTTTATAATTTTACGTATTTTAAATTATGTAAATATATATCAAAAAAAGAAGCTGGTCCTACAACCAACTTCTTTTTGATTTATCCAACTACCGCTTCAGCGATTTCTTCACGGCTAATACCAGCGAAGTAGCGTGTGATATCAATGGTTTCTAGCGCCTTAAGGACATCTTCGCGTTCGTATTTCACCCCACGAAGAACATCTTCTACTGCAGCAACGTCTTCGATGCCAAAGAAGTCACCATAAATCTTGATGTCTTGGATTTTTGATTCGACGACATTAGAAAAGACTTCGACCTTACCACTGGTGAATTTTGTTCCACGACGGACGTTAAATTCAGGTGATTTACCGTAGTTCCAGTCCCAAGTACCAAACTTAGTATCCTTGATGCGATTGATTTCAGCCAATTCTTCCTCAGAAAAAACGTATTCTGTCATCTCTGGGTACTCTTTTTTCATGTATTCCAAGAGTAAATCACGGAATTCTTCGACTGTGATTTTTTCTGGTAATTCATTGATAATATTGGTCACACGAGCACGAACAGATTTCACACCTTTTGATTCAAATTTGTCCTTTGAAACCTTGAGGGCATTTGCTAAGACTGACAAATCGACGTCAAAGAGCAAGCAACCGTGGTGCATGATTCGGCCATTGATATAGGCTTGGGCATTGCCACAGAATTTCTTTCCATCAATCTCAAGGTCATTACGACCTGTGAACTCAGCTTTAACCCCAAGTTGAGCCAAAGTATTGATAACTGGAGTTGAGAAGCTCTTAAAGTCAAAAGCCTTGTTTTCATCTTCTTTTGAAATGATCGTGTAGTTGAGGTTATTTAAATCGTGGTAAACAGCTCCACCACCACTGATACGGCGGACCACCTCAATACCATTTTCTCGAACATAATCACGGTTGATTTCTTCGATGGTATTCTGGTGACGACCAACAATGATAGATGGCTTGTTAATCCAAAGTAGGAAAATTTGATCCTCATCCAAAAGGTGTTTAAAGGCGTATTCTTCCAAGGCAATATTAAAGGCAGTGTCGTTTGAATGATTGATAATGTATTTCATGATATCCCTTTATACGATAGAGACTGGAAAACACCTTTCCAGTCTAATCTATCTTTCTTTTATTTTTTCTTAGGTGAATGGATGGCCATTCCTAAAACATCCGCAAATGCTTCGTACATCACTTCAGAGTAGGTTGGGTGTCCGTGGATAGTCTTCAGCATTTCTTCAACAGTAATTTCCATTTCGATAATGCTCGATGCTTCATTGATCAATTCTGCAGCTGCAGGACCGATGATATGAACACCAAGGATTTCTCCGTATTTCTTATCCGCAATAACTTTAACGAAACCTTGAGCTGCATCCGATGCAATAGCACGACCGTTAGCAGCAAAGTTGAACTTACCGATGGCTACATCGTATTTCTCACGGGCTTGTTCTTCTGTCAAACCTACTGCTGCTACTTCAGGAAGAGTGTAGATAGCTGCAGGAGTCAAATTCAATTTGGCAACAGCATGATTTCCTTTAAGGGCATTTTCAGCGGCAACTTCACCCATACGGAAAGCTGCGTGAGCCAACATCTTAGTACCATTAATATCACCTGGTGCGTAGATACCTGGAACAGAAGTTTCCATGTATTCGTTGACCTTGATACGACCACGATCCAATTCAAACTCAACCTCTCCAATACCTTCAAGGTCTGGCACACGACCGATTGAAAGAAGAGCTTTATTTGCAATGATATCGTCTTTTCCTTCAACTTTAATACGAAGTTGACCATTTTCTTCGATGATTTCTTGCAGTTTAGTACCAGTCAAGATGGTCATTCCTTTACGTTCAAGGATCAAGCGAAGGTTCTTAGAAACTTCTGAATCCATAGCTGGCACGATACGATCCATCATTTCGATAACAGTCACTTTTGAACCAAATGTCATGAAGGCCTGACCGAGCTCGATACCGACAACACCACCACCGATGATAACAAGACTTTCTGGTACTTCGTTCATTTCAAGGATGTCGTCGCTGGTCATGACAAGTGGAGATTCCATACCAGGGATGTTGATCTTGCTGACTTTTGAACCACCAGCAAGGATGATTTTCTTGGTTTCAAGTAATTCAGAGCCATTTACCAAGACGTTCTTGTCTTTAGTAATGGTACCAATTCCTTTATGAACAGTAACTCCGTAGCTACGAAGAAGACCAGCAACTCCACCAACCAAAGTATTGACTACCTTAGACTTGGTTTCAAGGAGTTTGTCCATATCAACAGTGAAGTTAGGATTTTCAATCACAATACCACGATTTGCAGCATGACCGATATTTTCAATAATTTCAGCGTTATGTAGGTAGGTTTTAGTTGGGATACATCCACGGTTCAAGCAGGTTCCACCGAGTTCAGATTTCTCAACAAGGGCAACCTTCCCACCGAGTTGGGCAGCTTTAATGGCTGCAACATAACCAGCAGGACCTCCACCAATCACAACGATATCAAAAGCATCATCGCTCTTACCATCATCGTTTGAAGCACTTGCTGTAGGTACAGGGCTAGCTTCTGGCGCTGCTGCTCCAGCTGTTGGGATATTTTCCCCTTCTTCGCCAAGGTAACCGATAACTTCCGTTACAGGGACTGTTTCACCGTCCCCTTTGAGGATAGCAATCAAGTACCCATCTTCTTCGGCTTCCAATTCCATGCTGACTTTATCAGTCATGATTTCCAAAAGGATTTCTCCTTCTTTTACAAATTCTCCGACTTTTTTATTCCATTGGACGATTTGTCCTTCTGTCATATCCACGCCGGCTTTTGGCATAATTACTTCTAAGGCCATGTCTTCCTTCCTTTATCTATATCTTAAAAATGAATACTCTTGTACTTAAATCAACATTGAGATTGGATTTTCAATCAATTCTTTCAAGTCTTTCATAAACTTAGCACCAGCCATACCATCTACGACACGGTGGTCAATTGTTAAACCAAGGCTCATGATTGGGCGAATCACAATTTCACCATTGACTACAACTGGCTTCTCGATTGTCGAACTCACACCAAGGATAGCTGAGTTTGGTTGGTTAATGATAGGACCAAAGGACTGAACACCAAACATTCCCAAATTACTGATTGTGAAGGTTGAATTTTGCAGTTCACTTGGAGCCAATTTACCATCCAAGGTACGACCGATGACATCCTTGAAGGCTACAACCAGTTCTGAAAGACTCATCTTCTCAGCATTGTAAACAACAGGTGTCATCAATCCATTATCCATCCCAACTGCCATGGCAAGATTGACATAGTTGTGAGTGATAATGGTCTTGCCATCTTCTGTCAATGAAGCGTTGATGTATGGGTGTTTCATAAGAGTCTTAACAACTGCAAGTGAAAGAAGGTCTGTTACAGTAGTCTTCTTCCCAGTTGCTTCCATGATTGGCTCAAGAACCTTCTTACGAAGAGCCAACATTTCAGTCATATCAACTTCATAGTTGAGCGTGAAGGTTGGCGCAGTTAGGTAAGATTCAACCATACGTTGAGCAATAACCTTACGCATTGGTGTCATTGGAATACGTTCAATTTCACCGTATGGTGTTACGTTATCAGGAACTTCTTCCACTTTTTCAATCTGAGCAGGAGACTTGATGGTGTTGTTTTCGATATTTTCAGGAAGCAAGGCCAAAACATCCTTCTTCATAATCTTACCACGATGACCAGTTCCTTGGATTTCCTGCCAAGCAATGTTATGTTCGAGGGCAATTCGTTTTGCAAGTGGCGAAATGCGAACCACATTAGTGTCTTTATAAGTTTCCACGTCTTCTTTGTGGACACGACCGTTTGCACCTGAGCCAGACACGTCGTAGAGGTTGATCCCTAAATCATCCGCTAGCTTTCTAGCCGCAGGAGTCGCTCTTAGCTTGTCATCAGCCATGACCTCTCCAATTCTATACTAAGATATTAAGGACGAAGAGGGCAATGAAAAAATAGGAGATTGACGATGTGTTCGATGAACACAAGGAAATCTATCTTTTTTTCGAAGACCTCCGTCCGAATTCAATTAAATGATACTAAGGGCGTTAAAAGTCAAAGTGAAAATAGGAAACTTGACGAAGAAACTTTAGTTTCTAGGAAAGTTTATCTTTTTCACACAGACTTTAGCCCGTGTTCAACTCTACAAGTAACTTGGACACGGAACGTGTCTCAAGTTACTACGGTTGCCGCTATCAGGCGGTCAACCTTGTAGACTTACTAAGTCGTTCGTCGAATAACATCGATTCGACTCTCTCCTGTCGCAACTTTAGAAATAACTTAGGTACATTACATATCTCAAGTTACTAAAGTTAAAAGCAATCATTATTTTACATAACTTATCTTATGTAATTCTATTCTTTATTATATGTTTTACGAATAGCATCTTTGATGCTTTCAACGGTTGGAATCATTGCATTTTCTAGGTTTTGTGCATAAGGCATTGGCACATCTTCTCCTGCGCAACGACGGATTGGTGCATCTAGATAGTCAAATGCTTCCGATTCTGAAATAATAGCTGAAATCTCTCCGATATAGCCGCTTGTTTTATGGGCATCGTTAACCAGAACAACTTTACCAGTCTTCTTAACTGAGTTAATGATAATCTCCTTATCAAGCGGAACAAGGGTGCGTGGGTCAACAATCTCAACAGAAATTCCTTCTTCTGCTAATTCTTCAGCTGCTTGAACCACACGGCGAAGCATTTTTCCATAAGTAACAACTGTTACATCCGTACCTTCACGTTTGATTTCCCCAACTCCAAGTGGAATCGTATAGTCTGGATCAACTGGTACTTCCCCTTTTTGGTTAAATTCTGACTTGTACTCAAGGATAATAACAGGGTTGTTATCACGGATAGAAGACTTAAGCAGTCCTTTCATGTCCGCAGGCGTACCTGGTGCTACAACCTTAAGTCCTGGGATATGAGTGAACCAAGACTCTAGAGATTGTGAATGCTGGGCTGCAGAACCAACTCCGTTACCAGCTGCACAACGAACAGTCATTGGAACCTGACCTTTACCACCAAACATGTAACGTGTTTTAGCAGCTTGGTTGACGATATTGTCCATGGCAATAACCGAGAAGTCCATGAAGGTCATATCAACGATTGGACGAAGTCCTGTCATGGCTGCTCCGGCTGCTGCTCCAGAGATGGCAGCTTCAGAAATAGGACAGTCACGAACACGTTCTGGACCAAATTCTTCAAGCATTCCAACAGAAGTTCCGAAGTCTCCTCCGAAGACACCGACGTCTTCTCCCATCAAGAACACATTTTCATCGCGACGCATTTCCTCAGACATAGCAAGGATAATGGTGTCACGGAAGGACATTGTTTTTGTTTCCATTTTATCTCTTTCTCCTTAGTCTGCGTAAATATCTTCAAAGGCTGATTCAAGCGGTGGGAATGGACTTTCTTCTGCAAATTTAACAGAAGCTTCTACTGCTTCCTTGACTTGCGTTTGGATTTCTTCCAATTCTTCGGCACTTGCAATAGTGTTTTCAATGAGGTGCTTGCGAAGGTTTTCGATTGGGTCTTTTTGTTTCCACAATTCCACTTCTTCGCGGGTACGATATTTACCAGGGTCAGATGATGAATGACCAAGCCAGCGATAAGTTACACTTTCAATCAAGACTGGACCATTGCCACCACGAACATGATCTACAGCTTTCTTAAATCCTTCATAGACATCTATGACATTGTTACCGTCTTCGATGAACATTCCAGGAATTCCATAAGCAGCGCTACGTTGATGGATATGCTTCACATTAGTCATTTTCTTGATATCCGCAGAGATACCGTAACCGTTGTTAATGCAATAGAAAATGACTGGCAGGTTCCAGATAGAAGCCATATTTACTGCTTCGTGGAAAACACCTTCGTTGGTCGCACCATCTCCAAAGAAGCAGACAACGATTTTTCCAGTATGTTGCATTTGCTGACTGAGGGCTGCACCAACAGCGATTCCCATACCACCACCTACGATACCATTGGCACCAAGGTTACCAGCATCAAGGTCAGCGATATGCATAGAACCACCTTTACCTTTACAGGTTCCAGTATATTTACCGAGGATTTCAGCCATCATTCCGTTGAGGTCAATTCCTTTGGCAATAGCTTGTCCGTGACCACGGTGGTTTGAGGTAATTAGATCATCTGGATTGAGAGCCAACATAGCACCCACGTTAGCCGCCTCTTCTCCAACAGAAAAGTGCGTCATTCCTGGCACTTTCCCTTTCTTTACTAATTGCGCAATTTTTAAGTCCATACGACGGATTTCTTCCATCTTACGGAACATCTCTAGCAAAAGATTTTTATCTAAAGTTGACATCTTCTTGCCTTTCTAAGTTTCTTCTTACCTTACTATTTTACCGTTTTTGGCAAATACTGTCAAAGTTTTTCTAAAAGAAATTTCACAAAATAAAAAAGAAAACCCCGTAAAAACAAGGAATTTTCTTATCAAGAATATTTTTTCACAAACTTTTTAGCGTTTGGATTTTGCTAAAGATTCAAATCTCTTCATAATCACAGTTAAACGCCAACGGTAGAGCGCTCCACTCACAATCAAACTAATAATCAAGCCAATCCAGTAAGAATAAGCTCCAAAATCTGTTAGGGAATCAAATACAATAGCCACTGGGATTGCTACGCCCCAATAACCAACCAAACCAAGGTAAAAAGGAATAACGGTATCCTTATACCCCCGTAAAATTCCCTGAAGCGGTGCCGCAAAGGTATCTGCTAACTGGAAAAAAAGACTATAAGTCAAAAAGCGCGCTGTCAAATCGATGAATTCTGGGTCGTTGCCATAAAGACTGGCCACATTTCCCCTAAAAATGTAAAGAAAGGATAAGGTGAAGGCCGCAAAAATGAGGGCTGTCCATCTTCCTAGACCAATATAGGTTTTCGCATCATCAAATCGCTTGGCTCCCACTTCATAGGAAACAACAATAGCCATAGCAGATGAGATGCTCATAGGAAAGGCGTACATGAGAGTTGAAAAATTCATAGCTGACTGGTGACTAGCGATAATCAAGGATGAGAACTTAGCCATAATCAAGCCAACCACAGAAAAGATAGCCACTTCCGCGAAGACAGTCCCCCCTATAGGCAGACCTAAACGAACTCCTTCCTTGATTTTATCCATATTAAGCGGAATTCGTTTCTCAAGATGTAGGGCTTTGAGCTTCTCCTGTTTAAATAGAACCAGTACAGAAATTCCCAGTAAGACCCAGTAGGCCAAGGATGTTCCTAAACCAGCACCAGCACCTCCCAGTTCTGGAACACCAAAGGCCCCGTAAATCAAGAGATAGTTAAATCCGCTATTGAGAGGAAGTAACAAAAGCATGAGATACATAGACAGTTTGGTCAAGCCCAGAGAATCCAGCAAGGAACGAACGACACTAAAAAGCAACAGGGGGATAATTCCAATAGATAAAAACCAAAGATAGTGAACCGCTACTGCTGCCACTTGTGCCTCTAGTCCAATATGATTCAAGATTGGTGGTGCCAAGAAAAGTACCATCCCCAGCAAGACCACAGATAGACCCAAGGCCAAATAGATGAACTGGTAAAAATCAGACGCAACTTCTTCCTTTTTGCCTCGACCAAGATGGTGACCAATGATAGGCACCAGGGCTGACACAATGCCTGTTAGAAAGGTAAAGAAAGGATTCCAGATACTGGTTGCCATAGACACACCAGCCAAGTCCATGGTATTGTATTGGCCAGTCATAGTCGTATCAACAAAGGATGCAGAATAATTGGCAAATTGATAAATCAGGATGGGGAAAAATATCTTTAAAAATAAGATAAACTTGTCTTTAAAATGATGGGTTTGGTACATATAGGCTCTCTATTCTTTTTGTTTACAGAGTAGACTCCCACCTAGTTTCGATAGACGATTTGTCCCTTACAGATGGTATATTTAACCTGCCCTTTTAAGGTTTCACCTATGAATGGTGAATTAGCTGCTTTGGAAGCAAAATGGGAGTCCACAAGGCGGTCAGCCTTAGCATCAAAAATAGTGATGTCCGCTGGACCATTCTCAGCCAAGTAACCTGCTTCAAAGTTGTAAAGCTTGGCTGGGTTGTAGGTCATTTTTTCTAGCAATTCCATCAAGGTCAATTCCCCAGCTTCCACCAAATAAGTCAAACCGAGAGACAGAGAGGTTTCCAAACCAGTCATACCAGATGGCGCTTTGGTGATATCCTCGACATTTTTTTCATCCGCATGGTGAGGCGCGTGGTCTGTCGCGATAACTGTAATGACACCTGATTTGAGACCTTCGATAACAGCACGACGGTCTGATTCCAAACGAAGTGGCGGATTCATCTTAGCATTGCTACCTTGTGTCAAAAGAAGTGCTTCAGTCTTAGAAAAATGCTGTGGCGCTACTTCTGCTGTGACTTGCGCCCCCAATCCTTGAGCGAACTCAACTACTTTAACACTTTCTTCTTTTGATAAATGCTGGATGTGAACATGAGCCTTGGTCGCATAGGCAATCATGACATCACGCGCCATCATAGCGTACTCAGCCACCCCAGTCGCACCGCAGATATGGAAATGTTCTTTAGCGATATTTTCATTAAACCCAAGAATCCCATTCAAACCTGGATCTTCCTCATGGAGACTGATAAAGGTATTAAGTTTTTTGGCTTCTTCCATGGCTTCCTTGACCACTTTACTGCTTTCAAGCGGAATACCGTCATCAGAAAAACCAACTGCACCTGCTTCTAAGAGTGCCTTAAATTCAGTCAAGTCTTGGCCATTAAAGTTCTTAGTAATGGTCGCAACCGTCTTGACATTGATTTTTTCCTTGGTAGCTGACTGGAGAAC
This sequence comes from Streptococcus mitis, assembly GCF_905187535.1. Lineage (GTDB taxonomy): Bacteria > Bacillota > Bacilli > Lactobacillales > Streptococcaceae > Streptococcus > Streptococcus mitis_BS. Next base: position 318,908 of record NZ_CAJJIE010000060.1, on the reverse strand, counting down.
TTCTTGCAAGGTCTCCACGTCCGAAATAGTTGGACTAGTATTAGCCATCATGACAACCGTTGTAAAACCACCTGCAGCAGCTGCTAGGGCACCCGTATGGATATCCTCCTTGTGGGTCTGACCAGGTTCACGGAAATGAACATGGATATCGACCAAGCCAGGAGTAACGACAAGACCACTAGCATCTATGATTTCTGCTCCTTCTTCCTTGATTTCCAGCGCAATTTTGATAATTTTCCCATCTTGAACTAAGACATCACACACTTGATCCAAGCCAGACTTGGGATCCATTACACGACCATTTTTGATTAGTAACATCTGCTTTCTCCTTTATTCATAGAAATCGACTTGGGTATCCAACAATTTATCCCCATCATAAACAAACTTGGCTGAAAAGAAGGGTTTATCCTCTAAAAGCCACTCAACAAAGGTATGATCCCCTTCCCAAGTCGGCTTGCTCAAAACTTCATCATAAGGAACCCATTCAAGCGTTCCCTCGTTACAGTCAATCAGGTCACCCTCGAACTCTGTCACCTTAAAAACATAGGTATACCAGTCTAAATCTGGTGTAAATTCTGGAAAAGTGATAACTCCTTTTAGAACTGGCTTGGCTTTGAGCCCTGTTTCTTCAAGGATTTCACGCGCAGCGCATTCTTGAGGTGTCTCACCACGCTCTAGCTTACCACCCACACCAATCCATTTGCCTTTATGAACATCATTGGGCTTCTTATTACGATGGAGCATGAGCAGTTCCTTCCCGTTATCAATGTAGCAAATCGTCGCTAACTGAGGCATATTTTCTCCTTATCTAAGCCAATTGATTGGCTCTTGTCCTGTCTCTTTTAAGAATGCATTGGCCTTTGAAAAAGGCTTGGAACCCCAAAATCCTCTGTAAACTGATAAAGGACTGGGATGGGCTGATTCGATAATCAAGTGATGAGGATTGGTAACCAAGGCCTTCTTCTTGCGTGCATAGGCTCCCCAGAGTATAAAGACTACTGGTTTATCTAGTTGATTGGCCACCTGAATCACAGCATCAGTAAAAGGCTCCCATATTTGACCAGCATGACCATTAGCCTGTCCGGCAGGAACAGTCAAGCAAGCATTGAGAAGTAAGACTCCTTGCTCAGCCCAAGCTGTCAAATCATGGGATTTCTTAACTCCGATATCATCTGACAATTCTTTCAAGATATTTTGCAAGGACGGTGGTGCTGGAATAGCATCGGGTACAGAAAAACTCAAGCCCTGCGCCTGACCTGGCCCGTGATAGGGGTCTTGCCCTAGAATCACCACCTTAACTTCTTCAAGCGGTGTTGTCAAGAGAGCCTGAAAAACCTTTTCCTTAGGTGGATAAACAATTCCCTGAGCATAGACCTGCTCCATAAACTGGTTGATTTTCGCAAAATAACCCTCAGGTAATTGCTCCTTAATCAAAGCATGCCAAGACGAGTGTTCCATAGCCAACTCCTTCGTTTTTACTGCCTCTATTATAGCAAAAAGTGGCTATCTAAACCACTTTTTACAGTTTATCTAAGCAATCCAGCAAGTCTTGGTAAGAATGAACTTCGTAGGTCGGCTGGGCTTGTGTGTAATTTTCAAGGTGATGAGGATTGTACCAGATAGTGTCAATTCCAGCATTATTGCCACCTTGAATGTCGGCTGTCAGGGAATCTCCAATCATCAGCGTCTCTTCTTTGCTAAATCCAGCAATCTGCTGACCAATTTTTTCATAAAAGAGAGCATCAGGCTTTTGAGTTTGCAGCTGTTCAGAGATAAAGACTTGATTGAAATAAGGCGCTAGACCCGATTGAGCCAAACGTCCTGTCTGAATGGCAGTAATACCATTTGTCGCAGCATACAAGTCAAAATCTCTCTCGATAAGGTTATCCAAGAATTCATGAGCGCCTGAAAAAGTTTGCCCCTGCTGGGCAAGGTAAAATTGGTAACGCTGGGCTAGAAAACTACCGTCTTTTTCCTGTCCAAAATGAGCAAATAAACGAGAAAAGCGCGTGTTAACCAGGTCTTGTTTACTGATTTTCTTTTGCTCCAAGTCCTTCCAGAGAGCCTTGTTCATAGGAACGTAATAGTCTTTATAGGCCTGAATATCTGCAACCCCTTCTTCTTTTAGAAGTTGGGTCAAAGCCACATCCTCAGCAGCATCAAAATCAAGAAGAGTGTGGTCGAGGTCGAAGAGTAGAAATTTGTAGGACAATTTTAGATTTTCCTTTCTAAGATAAACAACTTTCACTTCAGTCGGCTGTTTAATGTAAAAACTTAAAAGTGGTATAGTATCACAAAGAATAATCGTTCCAATTGATTAACTAATCCATACTATTCTAGTCAAGTTTATTTTTATTATAGAAAAATCTTCTATAAATTCGAGCAATAGTTAAAATACAAACAAATATAATTCCCAAAATAGATAATACTATTTGCACAAAATTCATTTCAGAGCCTATTATATAGATATGAAAAAGAGGAGCTAATCCTACAAATAGAGACAATAGATAACTACTAAATCTTATATCACCAATTCCTGCAAAAAAATGTTTCATTTGAATATTCTCCTTTTAATTGAATATGGTCAGGACATGAGCCTAACAAGTAATCGTAGACTGCGTTTAAAGCACTTTGTTACCTAGATAGGATATCTTTTCTATATCTGATTTGATTTTAAAGAGAACTAAGATTTAACCATATCTAACTCACTTCTTATTTTTAAATAATTCATACTCTTTTTCTCTGATAAAGGGAAGTGAGAAATTAGAAAAAATTAGTAGAATTGAAAATAGGTATCCATCTTTTTGCATTGCTAAAACATAGCCTAAAAATAAATAGACAATCAAATCTAGTACAAAAAGAGAAAATATCCTCCTTTTCATTACCTCACTTGTCTTAAAGATTCTGTTTAATATAATCTTTATCGTAGTATCTACACAAATTTTTATCAAAAAGATAAGAGTCAATACACGATTATCAACTGTACCATGAAGAATAAATGGAAGTATAGTTAATATAAAACTAGAAATCTCTAAATATTTTATCCAAGGAGATTGAGACATCTTACTTTTAAACTGACTGATCTTCCTATACTCGCTAGCTAATCTAGTATCAAAATCTCTACCAATTTTATTAAAGATTAAGAACTCCAGGATAAAAATACTGATTAATACGATATAAGTAGAAACGTTTCCTGGGAAAAATTTATTGATTAAAATTGGAAAACTCATTAACAGGATCGAGTTTATAGCCAAACAAATAGATACTATTTTATTCTTCACAGAGTATATAGGTAGCGATACTATTGAATAGAGAAACGCTAAAAAAATAAGCACGAAATACTCTGTGCTGCTAATTAGCGGCGCCCTTAATGATAAAAATAGATAGGAACCCCACACGATGATATGCGCTTTACGAATTGACTCTAGATTACTCATCTACCTACTCCTAATATGTAAAGAGAATCCATTTTTAGCTCACATTCTCTTTCCAACAAGTCATAAACGTTTCATGATATTTCCTTCTTTTACATTAGGTAAAGTTGAAATACATTTTTTGCAAGTGAAAATATTATTATTATTTGAAAACCCCAAATATCTATCCCTCTTCTAGACCTAAACCAAGTCAGATTAAAGATACAAATATAATGATAAGGCTTTCTTTTACTTTAGACTACCATAAAACAAGGAATCTTTCAACAAAATTCATTGGCAAACTACTATTCTAGAAGATTGACAGCTCAAATCTTTCAGAATAGAACAATCCTAACTATCGAATACTCTAACTTCATAAATACCTATGTAATTCTAGATCTAGAATTCCTATAAACTAAATGTTTTCGCACTATTCTAAGCCATTTATTGCCTTAAATTTTAATTTTTAAAGAATTCTAAAGCTAGAATAGTCCCATCACAATCAGTTTTGAATTATTATACTCAATGAAAATCAAAGAGCAAACTAGGAAACTAGCCGCAGGTTGCTCAAAACAGTGTTTTGAGGTTGTGGATAGAACTGACAGAGTCAGTATCATATACCTACGACAAGGCGACGTTGACGTGGTTTGAATTTGATTTTCGAAGAGTATTAACAATTTAGAAACGCTATGATTCCACTCCTTTTATATTAAAAAGGAACTGCCCAAAGCAATCCCTTTCTGATTTTGAAATTATTTACTTAAAATTTGATAGTTGAGATAATCAATAGCCCACCTATAAAAAGAGTTATAGTAAAATTCCTTATTTATTAATTTCAAGCTCCGCCAACTGTGTTTCAATAACCGACAGTTCTGCCCCAGTCTGAAGAAGAGCAGCTGCAGTATAGGCACCTTCTACAATTGGAACACTGTTGATGATGATACTCTTATCACTGAAATCAGCCACCATTTCTAAGTTCATTTTAGCAGAGCCTAGGTCAAAAAAGGCAAGTAAAGTATCTGCTGGATTTTCAGAAACAACCCTATCTACTTGATCAAAACTAGTTCCAATTCCTCCGTCCTCGGTTCCTCCTACATAAGTAATCGAAACATCTTTAGCCACTTCACTAATCAGTTCAACGACACCTTGTGCAATGTTTTTGGAATGTGAAACGATAACAAGACCAATACTTCCCATTAAACCACCCCAGTTTCTAAAAGAGCAGTAAAGAGTAATCCTGATGAAAATGATCCAGGGTCAATATGTCCAAGCGAACGTTCTCCTACATAAGACGCTCTTCCTTTAGTTGCAAGTAAATCTTTGGTAGCATTCACTACTTGATCAATAACCTCTTGAGTCAACTGGCCAGCAGACAAGGCAGCAATAACAGGAGTCCAAACATCAACTATTGTCTTTTCTCCAACTTCTGCTTTCCCACGTTTGACAATCATATCCAAACCGCTTTGTAAGATTTCCTCTATTTTCGAATTTGAATCAGCCTTGGCCATGCCCATAAAAGCAGAACCATACAAGGGACCAGAAGCACCGCCTACCTTACTCAGTAGTTGCATTGAGACAAGTTTAAACACATCACTGCTGGTCTCAAATTGCTTTCCTTCTAAGTTTTCCATAACTGCAGCCATGCCACGCGCCATATTTCCACCGTGGTCTCCATCTCCTATAGGGGTGTCTAGCTCACTAAGGTAATCTTTCTGTTCTTGAATCTTTTCATTAAAAAGCTTCATCCATTCAAGAGCTTGTTCAGCATTCATGAAACATTTCCTCCTTGAGTTTTACCAAGCTGGTGTAGTAACAGGTGCATTTAGAGCATCCAACCACTCATCATCTGCCAATCGAATCAATGTTAATGACAAGCCGGCCATATCAATTGATGTCATATAGTTTCCAATTTTCTTAAATGTCAACTCAACACCTTTTTCATGGAGTAATTTAGCCACATCATTTGCAAATACGTATTGTTCCATAAGAGGAGTGCTTCCTAAACCATTGATGAGAAGGCCATAGCGTTCTCCAGCTTTAAGTTGGAAACCTTCAGATAATTTTTCAACCAATTCTGAGGCCAATTGTGCTGAAGGTTGCATTTTCTCTTTCTTATATCCCGGTTCACCGTGGATACCAACTCCATATTCAAATTCATCATCTTCTAGAACAAATCCTGGTTTCCCAACTTCAGGAACAGTTGCTCCAGACAAGGCCAGCCCAATTGTTTTAATTTCTAAGACAAGTTTATCGGCCAAGTCCTTCATTTCAGCTAATGATTTACCAGAACGAGCTGCATCACCCAAAATTTTATGGACTAAAATAGTACCTGCAACACCTCGACGACCTTGGGTATAGAGACTATTTTCAACAGCGATATCATCATCAACCACAACGCTTGCTACATCAATACCTTCCATTTCAGCAAGTTCTTGTGCAATTTCAAAGTTCATGATGTCCCCAGAATAGTTCTTGATAACCATGAAAACTCCAGCACCTTCATCAGCTGCCTTAATGGCTTCTAAAATTTGGTCCGGAGTAGGTGAAGTGAAGACTGCTCCACAAATGGCAGCAGACAACATTCCATCTCCTACAAATCCAGCATGACTTGGTTCATGTCCTGAACCTCCACCTGAAATGAGTCCAACTTTTCCTGTCTTTTCTGCCTTTCTAACGATGACATCAAAACCATCTAAGCGTTCTACCAAGTCATCATGCATGAATGACAATCCCTGCAACATTTCATCAACAACTTGTGTCGGTTCATTTATAATTTTTTTCATGAGAAACTCCTTTCGGCATCTACCTTTATTTTCGCTTTCATTATATATTTTTTATTGCTAGATGATAAGGGACAGATTCTATTATTTGTCCCCTTTTAAACCCGTTTAAAACATTTTTTTGGTAAAATGAAGGAAGTAACAGAAAGGCTTCCTATGGCATCATCACTTATTACAAAAAAACGGATTGCCAAGGCATTTAGAGACCTATTAGCTACTAGAGAATTTGATAAAATCTCTATTGTAGATATCATGGAATCAGCTGGCATTCGTAGACAGACCTTTTACAATCACTTTCTTGACAAATATGAACTGCTAGACTGGATATTTGAAAATGACTTAACCGAGTATATCACCAATAACTTGGACTTCATTTCAGGCCAAAAACTATTACAAGAATTATTTTTTTATTTCGAACAAGAGCGTGACTTTTATATTCAACTTTTTGATATTCAAGGGCAAAATAACTTCTATGACCAATTTATCAGCTACTGTCGCTTGCTTGTATCAAAAATTTTAAGAGAATACGGTCAGATTGATATCGATTCATCTGCTTATACTTGCTTTTTGTTAGACTATCATTCACATGCTCTAGCAGAGATCGTGAAGGCTTACGTCAATAAAAAAAGTCCAGTTCCACAACCAGACTTTCTAATCATGACAATTATTGGAAAGAGACCACAATGACATTTATTTCAAATCATAAACAGAAAATTATTTCAAGTTACATTTCGGCAACTGTCAGCAGTCATCCTGAATTAGAAAAACACCCTACCTTACCATTAGTCTATCAAAAAAATCGCAATCCTTATCAGGTTCCAATATTGTCGGGTGGAGGTTCCGGTCACGAACCTGCGCATATTGGATATGTGGGAGAAGGAATGCTTACCGCTGCTATCTATGGCCAATTATTTACTCCTCCTACAAGAACTGAAATCTTAGAGTCCATTCGTTTTTTAAACAATGGTCACGGTGTCTTCATCATTGTAAAAAATTTCGAAGCAGACATCAAAGAATTTAGCTGGGCCATTAATACTGCTAGACAAGAAGGAATTAAGGTCGGCTATAGTCTAGCACACGACGATATTTCTATTGAACCTCACAATAGATTTCAAATTAGAGGAAGAGGGCTTGCAGGGACTATTTTACTTCATAAAGTTCTAGGATATGCAGCTCAAAATGGTGCCGACATCGAGCAACTAACTGATTTAGGTCATCAACTTGCTCCCGAAATCGCAACAATTGGCTTTGCAACGAAAGCTGCTAGTCTCCCCCAAGCCACCCTCCCACTATTTAACTTGGAAGAAGGAAATATTTCTTATGGTATTGGGATACATGGCGAAGAAGGATATCGTATCGTCCCATTCCAATCATCGGAAATCCTTGCAAATGAAATTATAAGTAAATTAAGATTGCACTATCATTGGAAAAAGGGTGATCAATTTATATTGCTTGTAAATAATCTAGGCACTACCAGCAACTTAGAAATGGGCATATTTATCAATGATATCCTTCAACTCTTAGAAATTGAAGGAGTCACTATTACTTTTATAAAATCAGGAACATTTATGACCAGCCTAGATATGGCAGGTATATCCGTAACTCTTTGCCCCGTAAAAAATAAACAGTGGTTAGAAGCGCTCAATGCTCCAACGACAGCTTTTGCATGGTAATTTGCTTGTATAACTCAAAAGGGCTACATCACTTGATAGCCCTTTGCTTTTATCTTACTTTTAAAAGAACTCATTCTTTCTATTTCAAATAGTCCATCTATCCTTTACAATTCTTCCGATGAGCTTTGAGTTTTTTCAGAGCCCAATCATAGTGGCTTGACGTGCTACTAGCAAAGTAGGAACCTAGACTTGTTCCACCGGTCCACTTATAGACACCTTTGGTAAAGAGTTCGTCATTGCTAAAAACTTCTATCAACTCTAAAACCTTCCTATGTGATTGTTCTAGGAGTCTAGTCGCTTCTTCTAAGGAGGTTTTCTGGTGCTTCTTCCAAAAAGCGACATTCATTTCTCCATAAGTTTTCCAATTATAAGGTTCAGGGAGAAAAGGTCTTTCGTGATCTTTTTGATTAGAATGAACCCAAGTCAAAAGTAACTGCTGCCATTCATAAAGATGGATCAAGACATCCCGTAGATTTTTATCCCTTTTCCAGTGGGCTTCTTTTTTCTTTCGGTCTCTTGAAAAATCAAATGGAGTCTGTAGCTCATCTTCACTTAGTTGGGAGATGAAACGATTGAGCTTTTCATAATTTTCCTTAGAGGCCAGCATTAGCTCCTCTTTTGTTTTCGGTCTAGGCACAGGAGTACTCCCTTCATATCTCTAGTTATTATTAGAGATTTTTTATCCTTTAAATCTCTATAACTTATCCTTTAATTTCTCAACAAAGAGATAAGCTGCTGGACAGGTCAAAGTATTCTTAATCGTCAAATGATTGATTTGATGGATCTTTTTGCGATCTGTATGGGGGAATTCACGACAGGCCTTTGGACGAACATCATAGATGGAACAGAGATTATCTCCTCCTAAAAAGGGACAAGGCATGGATTTAAAAACCTTATCACCATCTTCATCTACCTGCAGAAACTCCGCTTCAAAAGCAGGTAATTTCATCTTAAAGTACTTGGCAATACGAGTGATGTCTGCTTCCTTGAAGTCAGGACCCAATGTCTTGCAACAGTTAGCACAGGCCGTACAATCAATCTCCGCAAAGACTTCTTGGTGAATCTGCTGGGCTATCTTGTCTAGGTTTTTAGGTGGTTTTTTCTTTAGAGTGGCTAAAACTTTACGGTGTTCCTTCTGCTTTTGCAAGGCTAGCTGGTGGTAGTACTCAATATCAATTTCTTTAGACATGATTTCTCTCTTATTCTATTTGTTTCCCCCTATTATATCATGCCTCTGACTCATTGAAAAGTGAACTTTACAAGACTACACTATTCCCGAATGTATCAAAAAACCTTGCAACTAGGTTACAAGGTTAATCACATTAATCGAAGTTAACGTATTCTTTTTGAAGTTCAAGAACTTCTTCCATTGTTGAACACTCTGTAAGGGCACGGTTAGCGTACTCTTCCATCTTAGCAGTATCCAATTTCTTCATCAAGCTACGTGTACGAAGGACAGATGTTGCTGACATAGAGAATTCATCCAAGCCCATTCCGACAAGAAGTGGAACAGCTTTTTGGTCACCAGCCATCTCACCACACATACCAGCCCATTTACCTTCAGCGTGAGCTGCCTTGATAACGTTGTTGATCAAGCGAAGGATTGATGGGTTATATGGTTGGTAAAGATATGAAACTTGCTCGTTCATACGGTCTGCTGCCATTGAGTATTGGATCAAGTCGTTTGTACCAATTGACATGAAGTCTACTTCTTTTGCAAATTGGTCTGCAAGCATCGCTGCTGCAGGGATTTCAATCATGATACCAACTTGGATGTCATCCGCAACTGCAACACCTTCAGCAAGAAGGTTTGCTTTTTCTTCTTCATAAACTGCTTTAGCTGCACGGAATTCTTTCAAGAGCGCAACCATTGGGAACATGATACGCAATTGACCATGAACAGAAGCACGAAGAAGTGCACGGATTTGTGTACGGAACATTGCATCTCCAGTTTCAGAAATAGAGATACGAAGGGCACGGAATCCAAGGAATGGGTTCATTTCATGTGGCATATCGAAGTAAGGAAGTTCCTTATCTCCACCAATATCCATTGTACGAACAACCACAGGTTTACCATTCATTCCCTCAAGAACAGCCTTGTATGCTTCATACTGCTCATCTTCAGTTGGGAAGTCTTGAGAATCCATGTACAAGAACTCTGTACGGTAAAGTCCAACCGCTTCTGCACCGTTGTTGTTAACACCTTCCACGTCTTTTGGAGTACCGATGTTAGCAGCCAACTCGAAGTGTTTACCGTCAGCAGTCACTGTTTGAGCATCTTTCAAAAGTGCCCATTCAGCTTTTTGTTTAGCATAAGCTTCACCAGCTGCTTTAAATTCTGCCGCTTGTTCATCTGTTGGGTTGATAATCACTTCACCAGTAATTCCGTTAACGGCAAGGATATCACCGTCTTTCACCACTTCAGTGATGTTATTTGTTCCCAATACAGCTGCAATTTCAAGTGTACGTGCCATGATAGCTGAGTGGCTTGTACGTCCACCGATATTTGTTACAAAAGCTTTTACAAAGTTTTTGTCCAATTGAGCTGTATCAGATGGTGTCAAGTCATGCGCAATCACGATTACTTCTTCATTGATAGAAGCTGGGTTTGGCAATTTCTTACCAAGAAGATTTGCCAATACACGTTTTGTCACGTCGCGGATATCCGCTGCACGTTCTTGCATATATGGGTTGTCTTCCATGCCTTCAAAGATAGTGATGAACATGTCAGTCACTTCTTTAAGACCTGCTTCAGCATTGACTTTCTTAGCACGGATTGTTTCTTTAATCTGACCAATCAATTCTGGGTCAGCAAGAACCATCAAATGAGCGTCAAAAACTTGAGCCGCTTCTTCACCAAGCGTACCTACAGCTTTCTCACGGATAAGAGAAAGCTCGTTTTGAGAAGCTTCAAGAGCTACATCCAAACGAGCCTCTTCTGCGTTTGTATCTTCGACTGAAACAGTCTCGAATGACAAATCCGGTTGAACGAGTAGATATGCTTTTGCAACTGCAACACCATCAGATGCTGCGATTCCTTTAAGCATTTCTGTCATTTTCCTTATGCCAATCCTTCTTTTTCCATTGTTTCTGAGATTGCAGCGATAGCGTCATCTGCATCTGCACCTTCAGCTGAGATAGTTACATCAGCACCTTGGCCAACACCAAGACTCATAACACCCATGATTGATTTAAGGTTAACTGATTTACCTTTGTACTCAAGAGTGATATCTGAAGCAAATTTGCTTGCAGTTTGTACCAACAATGTTGCTGGACGTGCGTGAATACCTGTTTCTGCCACTACGTGGAAATCTTTAGAAGCCATAGTTTGACTCTCCTTTTGTTCTTTCTTTTTTGAGTTATATGTGATAACCCTTACAATTTGGTATTATACCATCTTCTAGGATTTTTTTCAAGCATTTTATGGGATTTATTCGATTTCCTTTCAGATAACTTGCTGAAAATCTTCTATTCTAGATAACAAAACACAGGATATAGTTTTCCAAAAAACTACTTCTAGGATAATCATCACTATTTCACAAAATAAACACTACATATTGTGTTTTGTGACCTTGAGTAGAAAAATAGACCACTATATTTAGTTTCAAATCATTGACAAAAATTTATTTTCTGATATACTAAGAAAGTAATCTATTTTGAAAGAGGAGTTACACAATGGTAACCGTTTATTCTAAAAACAACTGTGTCCAATGTAAAATGACCAAACGTTTCTTGGACAGTAATAATGTCGCTTATCGTGAAATCAATCTTGATGAGCAACCTGAATACATCGATCAAGTTAAAGAGCTCGGTTTCAGCGCAGCTCCTGTTATCCAAACACCAACTGAAGTTTTTTCAGGTTTCCAACCAGGAAAACTGAAACAATTAGCATAATCTTAATACATCATCCAGAAGAAACTGCTTCTAGGGCTAACTTAGAAGCCTTTCTTTTGTAATTAGATAAGGGAAATTTTATGGGATTAAAACATCTTGAGGACGTAACTTACTTCCGTCTCAATAACGAAATCAACCGTCCTGTTAATGGACAAATCATGCTTCATAAAGATAAGGAAGCCTTGGATGCCTTCTTTAAAGAAAATGTAGTTCCAAACACTATGGTTTTTGATTCAATCAAGGATAAAATCAACTACCTCATTGAACACAACTACATCGAAACAGCCTTTATCAAGAAATACCGTCCAGAGTTTTTGGAAGAATTGTCTCAATTTATCAAAGACCAAAACTTCCAATTCAAGTCTTTCATGGCAGCTTATAAATTTTACAATCAATATGCTTTGAAAACTAACGACGGTGAATATTATCTTGAAAGCATGGAAGACCGTGTCTTCTTTAACGCCCTTTATTTTGCTGATGGGAATGAAGCTATTGCAATCGATATTGCCAATGAAATCATCCACCAACGCTACCAACCTGCTACTCCTTCCTTCTTGAATGCTGGACGTGCTCGTCGTGGGGAGTTGGTATCTTGCTTCCTAATCCAAGTAACTGATGATATGAACTCTATCGGACGTTCTATCAACTCTGCTCTTCAACTTTCACGTATCGGTGGTGGTGTGGGAATTACCCTCAGCAACCTTCGTGAAGCTGGTGCACCTATCAAAGGCTATGAAGGAGCAGCTTCTGGGGTCGTTCCAGTTATGAAACTTTTCGAAGATAGCTTCTCTTACTCAAACCAATTGGGTCAACGTCAAGGTGCCGGTGTTGTCTACCTCAACGTCTTCCACCCAGATATTATCGCCTTCCTTTCAACTAAGAAAGAAAACGCCGATGAAAAAGTTCGTGTAAAGACTCTTTCACTTGGTGTTGTAGTACCCGATAAATTCTACGAACTAGCTCGTAAAAATGAAGAAATGTACCTCTTCAGCCCTTACTCAGTAGAGCTTGAATACGGTGTGCCATTTAACTACATCGACATCACTGAAAAATACGATGAGCTAGTCGCAAATCCAAATATCCGCAAGACAAAAATCAAGGCGCGTGATTTGGAAACTGAAATCTCTAAATTGCAACAAGAGTCTGGTTACCCTTATGTCGTCAACATTGATACGGCTAACCGTGCAAATCCTGTTGATGGTAAGATTATCATGAGTAACTTGTGTTCTGAGATTCTTCAAGTTCAAGAACCAAGCTTGATCAACGATGCTCAAGAATTCCTTCAAATGGGAACGGACGTTTCATGTAACCTTGGTTCAACCAACGTGGTTAACATGATGACTTCACCTGACTTTGGTCGTTCTATCCGTGCTATGGTTCGTGCCCTTACTTTCGTTACAGATAGTTCACACATCGTAGCTGTGCCTACCATCGACCACGGAAATAGCCAAGCTCATACCTTTGGTCTTGGTGCCATGGGACTTCACAGTTACCTTGCCCAACAATTGATTGAATATGGGGCACCTGAGTCTGTTGAGTTTACTAGCATCTACTTTATGCTTATGAACTACTGGACTTTAGTTGAGTCAAACAATATTGCGCGTGAACGTGGCATCACCTTCCACAACTTTGAAAAATCAGACTATGCTAACGGAAGCTACTTTGACAAGTATATTACAGGCGAGTTTGTTCCAAAATCAGAACGTGTTAAAGAACTCTTCAAAGATGTCTTTATCCCAAGTGCTGCTGACTGGGCTGAACTTCGCGACAAGGTTCAAGCAGGTGGTCTTTACCACCAAAACCGCCTTGCTGTAGCGCCAAATGGTTCTATCAGTTACATCAACGACGTTTCTGCTTCTATCCACCCGATTACGCAACGTATCGAAGAACGTCAAGAAAAGAAAATCGGTAAAATCTACTATCCTGCTGCTGGCTTGTCAACAGAAACCATTCCTTACTACACTTCTGCCTACGACATGGATATGCGTAAGGTGATTGATGTCTATGCTGCCGCAACTGAGCACGTGGACCAAGGACTTTCACTCACTCTCTTCATGCGTAGTGACATTCCAAAAGGTCTTTACGAATGGAAGAAGGAAAATAAGCAAACGACACGTGACTTGTCTATCCTTCGTAACTATGCCTTTAACAAGGGAATCAAGTCTATCTACTACGTCCGTACCTTTACAGATGATGGTGGAGAAGTCGGTGCCAACCAATGTGAAAGCTGTGTGATTTAATCTTTGCTTGAGGAAACTACTTTTTCTCAAATTAGTGATTCATTCACCCTGCTAAACTAAACTGGAATAAGCACCTATACTATGGAAAAACACAAAAGTCGGACTTCCGACTTTTTGTGCGATACTCCTCTAGAATTATGATAAAATAGAAGTAATTGTGAGTTCGCAATACTAAACACAGAAAGAGATTTCAAAATGGAAACTTACTACAAAGCCATTAACTGGAATGCCATCGAAGATGTCATCGACAAATCAACTTGGGAAAAACTGACGGAGCAATTCTGGCTTGATACACGTATTCCTTTGTCAAATGACTTGGATGACTGGAGAAAGCTATCAAATGTAGAAAAAGACTTGGTTGGAAAAGTCTTTGGTGGTTTAACCCTTCTCGACACTATGCAATCTGAAACTGGGGTTCAAGCCCTTCGCGCAGACATCCGTACACCACATGAGGAAGCTGTTTTCAATAACATCCAATTTATGGAATCTGTCCACGCTAAATCTTACTCATCAATCTTTTCTACCTTGAATACTAAGGCTGAGATTGAAGAAATTTTCGAATGGACCAATACCAATCCTTACCTACAAAAGAAGGCTGAGATCGTCAACGAAATCTACCTAAACGGTAGCCCACTTGAAAAGAAAGTTGCCAGCGTTTTCCTTGAAACCTTCCTCTTCTACTCTGGTTTCTTCACTCCCCTCTACTATCTTGGTAACAATAAACTAGCCAACGTCGCTGAAATCATTAAATTGATCATTCGTGATGAGTCTGTTCACGGAACCTATATCGGATACAAATTCCAACTCGGTTTCAATGAATTGCCTGAAGAAGAGCAAGAAAAACTCAAAGAATGGATGTACGACCTGCTCTACACTCTTTATGAAAATGAAGAAGGCTATACAGAAAGCCTCTATGACGGTGTTGGTTGGACGGAAGAAGTCAAAACCTTCCTTCGCTACAATGCTAACAAGGCACTCATGAACCTGGGACAAGATCCACTCTTCCCAGATTCAGCTGATGATGTCAACCCAATCGTTATGAACGGTATTTCAACAGGAACTTCTAACCACGACTTCTTCTCTCAAGTCGGAAATGGTTACCTTCTTGGTGAAGTTGAAGCTATGCAAGACGATGACTACAACTACGGTTTGGACTAATTCAATTATCCCAGAACTGATAACAAATATCATGGCTTGTTTAAAACAACCATGATATTTTTGTTTTTGTTTTCTTTTGTTTTTTAAATTGATTGATTGAATACTTTATGATAAAATAGTAATAGAAATAGAGGTGATAACGATGTTAAAGCAAGAAAAACTAGATAATATTCTAGAAACGGTAAATACAAAGGGAACTATTACTGTAAAAGAAATCATGACTCGCTTGGATGTGTCAGATATGACTGCTAGACGCTACTTGCAAGAGTTGGCAGACAAGGATCTACTTGTTCGAGTACACGGGGGAGCTGAGAAAATTCGCACAGGTTCTATTTTAAATAATGAACGTTCCAATATTGAAAAACAAAGCTTACAAATCGCAGAAAAACAAGAAATTAGCCGTTTTGCAGGCCATTTAATTGATGAGGGTGAAACTATTTTTATCGGCCCTGGTACGACCTTAGAATCTTTTGCCCGTGAACTTCCAATTGATAATATTCGTGTTGTAACAAACAGTTTACCAGTCTTTCTCATCTTAAACGAACGAAAACTAACAGATTTGATTTTAATCGGTGGAAACTACCGCTCTATCACTGGAGCCTTTGTGGGAACACTAACCTTGCAAAACTTAGCCAATCTTCAATTTTCTAAAGCTTTCGTTAGCTGTAATGGTATTCAGGACAATGCGATTGCGACCTTTAGTGAAGAGGAAGGTGAATCTCAACGCATCGCCCTCAATAATTCCAATAAAAAATACTTACTAGCTGACCATAGTAAGTTCAATAAATTTGATTTCTATACCTTCTACAATATCTCTGATATTGATATCATCGTTTCAGATTCTAAACTGAGCAAAGAAACGTTTGAACAACTTTCAAAACAAACAAAAATTATTCTTTCTAAACCATAAGACTGAGGATTGATAAAATATAAAATGCGTCATATCAAGAAAATAAAAATCTTGATATGACGCATTTTTTGATGAAGATTTTTACAAAGAGTTTCCTAGATTCTTTATGATTGTTGAAACGGCATAAAATCTGAATCAAAGGAGATATTATCCCGTTCTTCAGGACTGATAAAATTTAAAAAGATATTTTTAAATTCTTCCAGCTCATAGTCTGAATGGCAAATCCATTCTTTACCGGTAGAGACATACCATTTCCCAAGATTTTTCAGCTCCTCATTAGTCAAACAAGGTATTTGAGAACATTTTTCGAAATTTATAATATAAACTTTTTCATAAATAGATTGGATAAAATCTTTGAACATCTTTTTGCCTCACTAAAATTCTATATCTAATTAGTAATTCTACTACTCAATCACTTGAGTTTCTGCTACTTTCTTGTACCAGTGAGCTGATTTCTTAGGATAACGTTCTTGTGTTTCAAAGTCTACATAAAAGAGACCGTAGCGTTTTTCATAACCGTTTGACCATGAGAAGACATCCATTAATGACCAAATGAAGTAACCTTTTACATTCGCTCCATCTGCAATAGCATCAGACAAGACTTCCAAGTGTTGTTTCACGTAATCAATACGGCCATCATCGTAAACAGTGTTATCGACGAACTCATCTTTATAACCAAGTCCATTTTCAGTGATGTAAATCTTCTTGTAGTTAGGATAATCTTTCTTCACTCGCATGATTTGATCATACAAACCTTGAGGGTAGATAATCCAATCCCAATCCGTACGTGGTACATAGTCAGGAGCTACACGACGACCAACACCTTTAATTTGGTATTTAGAGCTTCCTTTTTCACCCTTACCATTATGGATGATTTCAGTTTCTCCATCAAAGGCTTCCATCCAGTCACTCATATAGTAGTTGATTCCTAGAAAATCATTCAAGTCTTTTGCAGCTTCTAATGCTGTAAAATCTTCTTCACGAAGATCCAAGCTACCACCATTGGCAGCCAAGATAGCCTCTACCCCTGCCAGGGTCTTTTCAGAGTAGTGACCCAGATAAGTTGCATCCAAGATAAATTTATTATGGATAATGTCCTCCAACTCTGCCGCAATAACATCTGCAGGATTTTCAGGATCTAGAGGATACTTAGTAGGCAGAGCATGAACAACCCCAATTTCACCTTTATAACCTTTCTCTTTGTACAATTTTACTGCACGTGCATGAGACACCATCATATTGTGGTGCGATTGGAAGACTTTGGCAAGATCGTACTGAATACCTGGAGGGAATTTACCAACCAAGTATTGACCATCACCGATTGGTCCAATTTCATTGAATGTTGTCCAATAGTTTACTTCTGGGAATTCTTCAAAACAGAAGGCAGCGTAGTCTACAAAGTGTTCGATATTTTCACGGTTTAAGAAGTCTCCATTTGAGTGGAGAGCTTCTGGTGTGTCAAAGTGATGAAGAGTTACAAAGGGCTCAACGTGACGTTTGTGACACTCTGCAAATAGATTATGATAAAACTCAACACCTTTAGCATTTACTTGACCGTAACCAGTCGGGAAAATACGTGACCAAGCAATAGAAATTCGAATACCATTGACACCATACTCTTCTGCCAACTTAAGGTCAACTGGATATCGATTGTAAAAATCACTGGCTGGTTCTGCAGTGTACCAGTAGTTATCTTCAAGATATTTATCCCAAGCAACTGGTCCTTTTCCATCAGTATGCGTAGCACCTTCTGCTTGATAAGCAGCTGTTGCGCCACCGAAAATAAAGTCTTTTGGAAGTGTTTTTGTCATTTTTTTCACCTATTTCTTGATTTAAATAAAGTAAAAGTGAGAGGAGAGGAGTCAGTGAGCCATCCTTCTCCATCTCACTTCTTGTACCAAGTCACCGAATTGTGACATGAGGAGGTAAAAACGATATCTTTTTACCAACGAATTAACAAGGCGATTAGGAAATTCGCCATAGCGATTTCCGCAACGATAGGAGACTATTTCAGAGTCCCTAGCCTTAATCGAATTGTGACATGAGGAGGTAAAAACGATATCTTTTTACCAACGAATTAACAAGGCGATTAGGAAATTCGCCATAGCGATTTCCGTAACAAGAGGAGACTGTTTCACAGTCCCTATCGTTAATCGAATTGAGCTTGTACAAATGCAAGAGCACCTTTTCCATCACGGGTTAATTTGATGTATTGAGCACCTTCTGTCTTGGCAAGTTTAATACCGAGTTTATCTGTTTCTGCTTTCATGTCTTCAAAGTTTGAAGCAACTTGAGGGGCAAGGATAACTAGATCAAACTCTGGTAACATTTCACGGTGAGCACCATAGCCACCTGCTGCTGCTTTCACAGGAACATTGTATTCTGCTGCTGCCTTGTTCAAAGCATTTGCAAGGAGACCACTTGTCCCTCCACCTGCACAGAGAACAAGAACATTTGTTTCTTCAGTAATTTTATTTTGTGCTGCTTCTACACCCGCTTTCTCAAGAATAGCATCTGCTTTTGCAGTGTTGAAGTTCGCAGCAACTTTTTCTTTCAATTCATCATTAGACTTACCTGAACGTTCTTCTTCAAGAATTTGTTCATCATAGACTTTAAGGAATGGATAGTAAATGACTACGTCAACCACGATTAGAAGAGCAGCAAGAATGAATGATAGAACTTGGAAGTTCGTACCAAGAACTAGACCTAGTGGAGCTGGGGTTGTCCATGGTAGATTAGCAGTAAATGAATTCATTCCAAGAGTTTCAATGAAGAATTTAAAGATCCAAACGTTTGCGATAGGAGCAAAGATAAATGGAATGAAGAAGATTGGATTCAAA
>NZ_CAJJIE010000058.1:0-104 GCF_905187535.1 Streptococcus mitis | reverse complement strand
ACCGCAAATCAATACCAAACTTCAGAACGGTATTATAAATTACCTAAAATTCTTTTTGAGAATGAGGAGGATAGGAATACTCAACCTATCTTGAAAAGAAAAGT
>NZ_CAJJIE010000057.1:0-106 GCF_905187535.1 Streptococcus mitis | reverse complement strand
AACACGGGTTCGAATCCCGTACGGACTATGGTATGTTGCGGTTGAAGCACTTGATGAAAAAAAGTTTCAAAAAAGTTTCAAAAAAGTGTTGACAAGCGAAAGCGAC
>NZ_CAJJIE010000056.1:0-77 GCF_905187535.1 Streptococcus mitis | reverse complement strand
TCAGTCTTATCTACAACCTCAAAACAGTGTTTTGAGCAACCTGTGGCTAGCTTCCTAGTTTGCTCTTTGATTTTCAT
>NZ_CAJJIE010000055.1:0-80 GCF_905187535.1 Streptococcus mitis | reverse complement strand
GGAACATCAACAGTAATTGTTTTTCCATTTGGTAATTCAACCGTTACTTTAACTGGAGCTTTCTTACCTGGAGTTGTCAA
>NZ_CAJJIE010000054.1:0-77 GCF_905187535.1 Streptococcus mitis | reverse complement strand
GAGATGAATTTTGGATCGGTGGCTCTGTTCCTCCA
The DNA here is from genome assembly GCF_905187535.1 of Streptococcus mitis. Taxonomy (GTDB): domain Bacteria; phylum Bacillota; class Bacilli; order Lactobacillales; family Streptococcaceae; genus Streptococcus; species Streptococcus mitis_BS. The sequence goes on along the minus strand of NZ_CAJJIE010000054.1, from coordinate 42 downwards.
GTTAGATGAGTTGAGTTTTGAATTGGTGGCTCTGTTCCTCCA
>NZ_CAJJIE010000053.1:0-259 GCF_905187535.1 Streptococcus mitis | reverse complement strand
CGCAGTTTCTTTGCAGGCCTGATCTGGCTGAAGTAGGACTTCTGCTCTGGGTGTGCTACTTTGCCCTAGAGCTGAAAGGCACAACGTGCAGGCTTCTTTCCAAAGGGCGAGTTGGGCCCCACAGCATCTTGCTTCCAGCTCTTTGGGAAGCTAAGAAACAACTCGCTCTGCACAGTGCTCTTACAGCCTACCGGGAACATCTCTTCCAAAGGCCTGTGAAACGCAGTTTCTTTGCAGGCCTGATCTGGCTGAAGTAGGA
>NZ_CAJJIE010000052.1:0-81 GCF_905187535.1 Streptococcus mitis | reverse complement strand
AAAGAGCAAACTAGGAAGCTAGCCGCAGGCTGCTCAAAACACGGTTTTGAGGTTGTAGATAAGACTGACGAAGTCAGTCAC
>NZ_CAJJIE010000051.1:0-307 GCF_905187535.1 Streptococcus mitis | reverse complement strand
GCTGGAGCCAAATTTCTAGACAAAGAACAAGTCAAAAATTATTATATAGAAGCAAAAGAGTTATGTAAGATTTATAACAATCCTTTAATGTTGATGAAGATAGAAAATTATTTGAAAGAATTAGATACTGTTTAGTTAATCTTGACATTATAGTTTTTCTGAAACGTTAAATAACCTGTAAGGCTGATAGTGAAATTAATACTATCAGCCTTATAATTTTTCCATGGTATCTCAAATAACTATACTGATTTTGTTTCCCGTTCTAATTTGGTAACATTTTGATTTCTTGTGTTATCAAGTATATTGA
>NZ_CAJJIE010000050.1:0-16017 GCF_905187535.1 Streptococcus mitis | reverse complement strand
GGCGGTAACACGGGTTCGAATCCCGTACGGACTATTTTGGAGGATTACCCAAGTCCGGCTGAAGGGAACGGTCTTGAAAACCGTCAGGCGTGTAAAAGCGTGCGTGGGTTCGAATCCCACATCCTCCTTTTTATTAACGCGGGATGGAGCAGCTCGGTAGCTCGTCGGGCTCATAACCCGAAGGTCGTAGGTTCAAATCCTGCTCCCGCAATAAGGCTCGGTAGCTCAGTTGGTAGAGCAATGGATTGAAGCTCCATGTGTCGGCGGTTCGATTCCGTCTCGCGCCATTTATATATTTTGGAAGGGTAGCGAAGAGGCTAAACGCGGCGGACTGTAAATCCGCTCCTTCGGGTTCGGGGGTTCGAATCCCTCCCCTTCCATTTTACGGGCATAGTTTAAAGGTAGAACTAAGGTCTCCAAAACCTTCAGTGTGGGTTCAATTCCTACTGCCCGTGTTAATAGAATTATGGCGGGTGTGGTGAAGTGGTTAACACACCAGATTGTGGCTCTGGCATGCGTGGGTTCGATCCCCATCACTCGCCTATTTTATATTATTGGGGTATAGCCAAGCGGTAAGGCAAGGGACTTTGACTCCCTCATGCGTTGGTTCGAATCCAGCTACCCCAGTTACTATTTGCCGGCGTGGCGGAATTGGCAGACGCGCTGGACTCAAAATCCAGTGTCCGCAAGGACGTGCCGGTTCGACCCCGGCCGCCGGTATAGTAAAGAGCTAAGGAACGTAGTTAATCTTCGTTCTTTTTTTATATTATTTTTGGTATAATTATAGTTATTCAAATTTTATTTAGATTAAGAAAGTGTAGGATAGTATGTCTCGTTCTATCGATTTATTAAAACATCGGTATTTGAAAAATATTAAAGAAAATCCTGAATTGTTTATCGGGATTGAGCTGGAATATCCTGTTGCAAATCTAGAAGGGGATGCTACAGATGTTGAAGTTATCAAGCACTTATTCCGATATTTAGTTTCTTCTTTGGATTGTACTATCGAAAAGGTTGATGATTTTGGAAACCCTATTCAGTTAGTGGATCCAGTAAGTCAGGATGCTATTTTATTTGAAGTTTCCTATACAACGATTGAGTTTGCATTTGGTAAGGCCGAAACAATTCAGGAGGTCGAAAATCGTTTTAATAATTATATGGATGTAATTCAGAGAAAATTAGGCGAATCCAATCATGCTATTGTTGGCTGTGGTATTCATCCCAACTGGGATAAAAATGAGAATAGTCCAGTGGCTTACCCACGCTATCAGATGTTGATGGACTATTTGAATTTGAGTAGAAATGTGACTAAATTAGACTTACATCAATTCCCTGAATACGGAGCGTTTATTTGTGGGAGTCAGGTTCAGTTGGATGTTTCAAAGTCTAACTACTTACGAGCGATTAATGTTTTTACCCAAATTGAAGGGGCTAAGGCTTATTTATTTGCAAACTCTGAGTTTACAGGTGCGGATTGGGATACGAAAATTTCAAGGGATATTTTCTGGGAAGAATCGATGCATGGTATATATCCAGAAAACGTCGGGGTCAATGCTAGACTCTTTAAAGATGAGGATGATTTTTTTGATTATCTAGATCATTCTGCAATTTTTACTGCGGAACGTGACGAACAAATCTATTATTTTTATCCCATTCAGGCAAGGGATTATTTGGCTACACCTGAAATTCAAGCATTTGATCTTAATGGGAATGTGGTTTCTATTTACCCTCAAGAGAAAGACTTTGAAACTCATCGTAGTTACCAGTATCAAGATTTAACGACTCGCGGAACGGTTGAGTTTCGTAGTGTGTGTACCCAACCTCTAGATAGAACCTTTGCTTCAGCAGCTTTTCATTTGGGATTGTTACTTAATTTAGATAAGTTAGAGGCTTACCTAGAAACAGCAACTTTCTTTAAAGAATTTGGTCGTGATTACAGGTTTTTAAGGAGACAGTTTTCTAAGAAAAACCTCACTGATAGGGAGAAAACTGCGATTATTGAATTCTCCAAAGACTTACTACTGCTAGCTGAGGAAGGACTGGAGATGAGAAATAAGCAAGAAATGACCTTTTTACAGCCTTTGAAGGAAGAATTGAGCCTATAATTTCTCTTATAAAGGGAGAATTTTCTGAAAAATCATGATATAATGGAAGAGACTATAGATAAAGGATAGAGAGTAATGACATTAGTTTATCAATCAACGCGTGATGCCAACAATACAGTAACTGCCAGCCAAGCTATTTTGCAAGGTTTGGCGACGGACGGTGGTTTGTTTACACCGCTTACTTATCCAAAGGTAGATTTGGACTTTGACAAATTGAAAGATGCTTCTTATCAGGAAGTTGCTAAGTTAGTTTTGTCAGCATTTTTAGATGACTTTACAGCTGAGGAGTTGGACTACTGTATCAATAATGCCTACGATAGCAAATTTGATACTCCAGCTATCGCACCATTAGTGAAATTAGACGGGCAATACAACTTGGAACTTTTCCATGGTTCAACGATTGCCTTTAAGGATATGGCCTTGTCTATCTTGCCATACTTTATGACAACAGCTGCTAAGAAACATGGTTTGGAGAATAAGATTGTCATCTTGACAGCGACATCTGGTGATACTGGGAAAGCTGCTATGGCAGGCTTTGCGGATGTGCCTGGTACTGAGATTATCGTCTTTTATCCAAAGGATGGTGTCAGCAAGGTACAAGAGTTGCAAATGACCACTCAGACTGGCGACAATACTCATGTTATCGCTATAGACGGTAACTTTGATGATGCGCAAACTAATGTTAAACATATGTTTAACGATGTAGCCCTTCGTGAAAAATTGGCTACCAACAAGTTGCAATTTTCATCTGCAAACTCTATGAATATTGGTCGTTTGGTGCCACAGATTGTTTATTATGTTTATGCCTATACTCAGTTGGTTAAGACTGGTGAGATTGTGGCTGGTGATAAGGTCAACTTCACAGTGCCAACTGGAAACTTTGGAAATATCTTGGCTGCATTTTATGCTAAGCAAATTGGCCTACCAGTTGGTAAATTGATCTGTGCTTCAAATGATAACAATGTTTTGACAGACTTCTTCAAGACACGTGTTTACGACAAGAAGCGTGAGTTTAAGGTAACAACTAGTCCATCTATGGATATTCTGGTCTCTTCAAACTTAGAGCGTTTGATTTTCCATCTTTTGGGAAATAATGCTGAAAAGACAGCTGAACTTATGAATGCCTTGAACACGCAAGGACAATATGAATTGTCAGACTTTGATGCAGAGATTTTGGACCTATTTGCAGCTGAATATGCGACTGAGGAAGAAACAGCGGCAGAAATCAAACGTGTTTATGAGTCAGACTCTTATATTGAGGATCCTCATACGGCGGTTGCCTCAGCAGTTTATAAGAAATACCAAGTGGCTACTGGCGATGCGACTAAGACAGTGATTGCTTCAACAGCTAGTCCATACAAGTTCCCAGTAGTTGCAGTAGAAGCTGTAACAGGGAAAGTTGGCTTGACTGACTTTGAAGCCTTGGCTCAATTACATGAAATCTCAGGTGTTGCAGTGCCGCCAGCAGTTGATGGGCTTGAAACAGCTCCTGTTCGTCACAAGACAACAGTGGCAGCTGCTGATATGCAAGCAGCGGTTGAGGATTATCTAGGACTTTAAGACAGAGGGAGTAAACTCGGTTGGGAAACCAACTGAGTTTCTTTTCATCAGGAGGAAGGATTGTTTAAGAAAAATAAAGATATTCTTAATATTGCCTTGCCAGCTATGGGCGAAAACTTTTTGCAGATGTTCATGGGGATGGTGGACAGTTATTTGGTAGCCAACTTGGGCTTGATAGCTATTTCGGGTGTATCAGTAGCTGGCAATATTATCACGATTTACCAGGCGATTTTCATCGCTCTGGGAGCTGCTATTTCCAGTGTTATTTCAAAAAATTTGGGGCAGAAGGATCAATCTATGCTAGCCTATCATGTGACTGAGGCATTGAAGATTACCTTACTATTAAGTTTCCTTTTAGGATTTTTGTCCATCTTTGCTGGGAAAGAGATGATAGGACTTTTGGGGACGGAGAGAGATGTAGCTGAGAGTGGTGGACTCTACCTATCTTTGGTAGGCGGATCGATTGTTCTCTTAGGTTTAATGACTAGTCTGGGAGCCTTGATTCGTGCAACGCATAATCCACGTCTGCCTCTCTATGTTAGTTTTTTATCCAATGCCTTGAATATTCTTTTTTCAAGTCTAGCTATTTTTGTTCTGGATATGGGGATAGCTGGTGTTGCTTGGGGGACAATTCTGTCTCGTTTGGTAGGTCTTGTGATTTTATGGTCGCAATTAAAGTTGCCTTTTGAGAAACCGACTTTTGGTTTAGATAAGGAACTATTGACCTTAGCGTTGCCAGCAGCTGGAGAGAGGCTCATGATGAGGGCTGGAGATGTCGTGATCATTGCCTTGGTTGTTTCTTTTGGAACGGAGGCGGTGGCTGGAAATGCAGTCGGAGAAGTCTTGACCCAGTTTAACTATATGCCTGCCTTTGGCGTCGCTACTGCAACGGTCATGCTGGTAGCTCGAGCAGTTGGAGAGGATAATTGGGAAAGAGTAGCTAATTTGAGCAAGCAAACCTTTTGGCTTTCTCTGCTTCTCATGTTGCCCTTGACGCTTAGTGTCTATGCCTTGGGTATACCACTAACTCATCTCTATACGACTGATTCTCTAGCGGTGGAGGCTAGTGTGCTAGTGACACTTTTTTCACTACTTGGTACTCCTATGACGATAGGAACAGTCATCTATACAGCAGTCTGGCAGGGTTTGGGCAATGCTCGGCTTCCCTTTTATGCGACAAGTATAGGAATGTGGTGTATCCGCATTGGAACAGGATATCTGATGGGGATTGTGCTTGGTTGGGGCTTGCCCGGTATTTGGGCTGGAACCCTTTTGGATAATGGTTTTCGTTGGTTATTTCTACGTTACCGTTACCAGCGTTATATGAGCTTGAAAGGATAGGAAATGCAAAAAACAGCTTTTATTTGGGATTTAGACGGGACTTTATTGGACTCTTATGAAGCGATTTTATCAGGGATTGAGGAAACTTTTGCTCAGTTTTCTATTCCTTATGATAAGGAGAAGGTGAGAGAGTTTATCCTCAAGTATTCTGTGCAGGATTTACTTGTGCAGGTGGCGGAAGAGAGAAAACTTGATGTGGAAGTGCTAAATCAGGTGCGTGCCCAGAGTCTGGCTGAAAAAAATGCCCAGGTAGTTTTGATGTCAGGTGCGCGTGAGGTGTTGAATTGGGCAGACCAAGTAGGAATTCAACAGTTTGTCTACACTCATAAAGGAGATAATGCTTTTACCATTCTAAGAGACTTGGGTTTGGAATCTTATTTTACAGAGATTTTAACCAGTCAGAGTGGCTTTGCGCGTAAACCTAGTTCAGAAGCGGCTAACTATCTGTTAGGCAAGTATCAGTTGGATTCTGAGAAGACCTATTATATAGGGGATCGGACTCTGGATGTGGAATTTGCCCAGAATAGTGGGATTCAAAGTATCAACTTTTTAGAGTCGACTTATGAAGGAAATCACAGGATTCAAGCGTTAGCAGATATTTCCCGTTTTTTTGAGGCTGAGCAATAAAAAGATTGTGTCAGTTTTGTGACAGAGACCTAACAAACTATTTCAAGTAACTGAGTTTGTTACAAGGAATAGACAGTTCTATTAAATAGGCCCGAGAGGGCTTTTTTTCTTCTTTTTTTGTGTTATGATAGACAGGTACTCATTTGAAAGGAATTTGAAAGAATGAAGAAAAGAATATTATTAGCCTCAACGGTAGCTCTATCATTTGCCCCAGTATTGGCAACTCAAGCAGAAGAAGTTCTTTGGACTGCACGTAGTGTTGAGCAAATTCAAAATGATTTGACTAAAACGGACAACAAAACTAGTTATACCGTTCAATATGGTGATACTCTGAGCACTATTGCAGAAGCCTTGGGTGTAGATGTCACAGTTCTTGCGAATTTGAATAAAATCACTAATATGGACTTGATTTTCCCAGAAACTGTTTTGACAACGACTGTCAATGAAGCTGAAGAAGTAACAGAAGTTGAAATCCAAACTCCTCAAGCAGACTCTAGTGAAGAAGTGACAACTGCGACAGCAGATTTGACAACCAATCAAGTGACGGTTGATGATCAAACTGTTCAGGTTGCAGACCTTTCTCAACCGATTGCAGAAGCTCCAAAAGCGGTAGAAACTACAAGAACAAAAGAAGTGGCATCAAGTTCAGAAGTTGCAGAGAAAGTTGCTACTGCAGAAAAAGTGGCACCATCTACAGAAACTTCTGTCCCAGAGGAGCAAACAGCCGAAACAAGTAGTGCAGTTGCAGAAGCAGCTCCTCAGGCAACGACTCCAGCTGAGAAAGATGAAACACAAGCAAGCACTCAAACTGAATCAGCAGTGGAAGCAACCACAATACCAGTAGAAGAAAAAGCACCTGAAACAACTGCAACAAGTTCAGAAGAAGCAAAAGAAGTAGCATCATCAAGTGAAGCTACAGCAGCAGTTTCTACTTATCAACCAGAAGAGGCGAAAACAGTTTCAACAACTTACGCGGCTCCAGCTGCGCCCGATTACGCTGGACTGGCAGTAGCGAAATCTGAAAATGCTGGCCTTCAACCACAAACAGCTGCCTTTAAAGAAGAAATCGCCAACTTGTTTGGCATCACATCCTTTAGTGGTTACCGTCCAGGAGACAGTGGAGATCACGGAAAAGGTTTGGCTATCGACTTTATGGTACCAGAAAGTTCAGAACTAGGGGATAAGATTGCGGAATACGCTATTCAAAACATGGCCAGCCGTGGAATTAGTTACATTATTTGGAAACAACGTTTCTATGCTCCATTCGATAGCAAATATGGGCCAGCTAATACTTGGAACCCAATGCCAGACCGTGGTAGCGTGACAGAAAATCACTATGATCACGTTCACGTTTCAATGAATGGATAAACCAGACTTGGTAATATCATTTTGACGAATGAGATCTAGCTTTCATGATTGGAAGTAAGTCTCGTTCGTTTTTCTTTGTCATACTCTTCGAAAGTCTCTTCAAACTACGTCAACGTCTCCTTGCCGTACTCAAGTACAACCTGCGGCTAGCTTCCTAGTTTGCTCTTTGATTTTCATTGAGTATCAATATGAATGGAAAATGGAAGTTAGCATTTTGTAATAATCCAAGCAACATTCTTGCAATCTATTTTATTTTATAATATAATTGATTAGTCAATTATTGATGAATCAATAGAAAAGAGAAAGAAATGATAGAGATTCAAGATTTACTTTATCAACTCCGCTTGTCTGAGCAAGCGAGTACGCAATTGTTTGAAAAAAGGCTTGGGATTAGTTTGACACGGTATCAGATTTTACTGTTTCTGCTGAAACATTCCCCTTGTAATCAAATAGCGGTTCAGGAGCGTTTGAAGATTGATCAGGCTGCTTTGACAAGACATTTCAAGATTTTAGAAAAGGAAGGTTTGGTGGAGCGCCATCGCAATCCTAAAAATCAGCGGGAAGTCTTGGTAGAGGCTACGAAGTATGCCAAGGAGCAGTTAGTGGTGAATCCTCCTCTGAAACATATCAAGGTTAAGCAAGAGATGGAAAGTATCTTAACAGAGTCTGAAAGAACAGAACTCAGCCGTTTATTAAATAAATTGGTTTTGGGTATTGAGAATATAGAAATTTAAGGAGAAATAGATGTCAATTATGACAATCATTTTAGCAACAATCGTTGCTTTGGAGCATTTTTACATTTTTTATTTGGAAAGTATTGCAACGCAATCAGATGCAACCAGTCGTGTCTTTAACATGGACAAGGAAGAACTGGCTCGTCCGTCGGTAAGTTCACTGTTTAAAAATCAAGGGATTTATAACGGTCTGCTAGGAGTCTTTCTCCTGTATGGTATTTATTTCTCACAGAATTTAGAAATCGTGACTATTTTTGTCTTATTTGTGATTGGTGCTGCGGCTTATGGCTCTCTCACAGCGGATAAGAAAATTATTTTGAAGCAAGGTGGACCAGCTATTTTGACCTTGATTAGTATTTTCCTCTTTAAATAAACTTGAAGGTTGATTCTAGTCTCGCTAATCCTTTTCACTCCAGAGTAAGGGAAATATGTTATACTTGTCTTTAAGAAAAGTGTTTCATGAAATCATTTGTAAGGAGTTAGAAATGAAAGTATTAGTGACAGGTTTTGAGCCCTTTGGAGGGGAAAAGGTCAATCCAGCTTTGGAGGCCATTAAAGGTTTACCAGCTGAAATCCATGGTGCTGAGGTCCGTTGTCTAGAAGTGCCAACAGTCTTTCACAAATCGGCTCAAGTGTTGGAAGAAGAGATGAATCGTTATCAACCTGACTTTGTCCTTTGTATTGGGCAAGCTGGTGGAAGATCTAGCTTGACACCTGAACGAGTGGCCATTAATCAAGACGATGCACGCATTCCTGATAATGAAGGCAATCAACCGATTGACCTTCCCATTCGCCCAGATGGTGCCTCGGCCTACTTTAGTAGTTTGCCGATTAAAGCGATGGTTCAGGCTATAAAAAAAGAGGGATTGCCGGCCTCTGTTTCCAATACAGCAGGGACTTTTGTCTGCAATCATTTGATGTATCAGGCCCTCTATTTGGTAGAAAAGAAATTTCCACAGGTTAAGGCAGGGTTTATGCACATTCCTTATATGATGGAACAGGTGGTAAATCGACCTACCACCCCAGCTATGAGTTTAGTGGATATTAGGCGAGGGCTAGAAGCGGCAATCGGCGCCATTATAGAACATGGAGATCAGGATCTCAAGTTGGTGGGCGGAGAAACTCATTGATAGAAAAAAGCTTGAGGGAAAACCTTCAAGCTTTTGGACGTTTTCGAGCCAGGACTGCTCTGTAAAAAATCATTTTATTGATTTGAATGTAGGGTAGGAGTGAGAAACTAGCAATTCCAAAGGTAATCCAATTGAGGAAGTACCAAGGAAGGAGTTGTAAGTCTAGGACGAAACGCTGGAACTTGTAACCTTTCATCAGGAAACGGCTGGTTTTAAGGATTTGTCCTGGTTTGGCTTGTCCCAAGGCTAGGGTGTCACAGAGGAGAAATTCTACCTGAGAATAGGCATAGTATTGTGGAATATAGAGACTATTTCCGACAATCATCAAGAAGATACTTGCTAGAACGTAAAGCCCAAAGGTCATGAGGAAGCCTTCAGTTTCAACTGATGAGAGATCCAGATTGGGAAACTCAGGATGAAGGACAATGAATTTCTTTGCTAAAAAGCTACTGTAAAAGAGGAAATAAATCCCGAGTAAACTAGGAATACTCCATAAGAAGAGATAGAAGCGTTTGAGAAGGAGAGTCAAAAAGGTTTGTGAAAAGTGCTCTTCGTTAAAGAGAGTGAGACTATTTTTGACGAATAGTTCTGTATCTGGATTCTTGATGAGTTTCAGTGTTGTATAGACTGAGCTGGTTAGAAGTATTGCCCCGATAAAGGAGACTGATAGTGGAAAAAGGTAGGCTTGGAATACATGGCCAAGCACGCTTAAAAAGGATTGCTCTAAAATAGACTCGTTGATACGTTCTAAGGGATTGAGGAAGCCAGACAAGATGACCAGCATGCTCGGTAAGAGATAGACGAGAAAGAGGCGGGGATTTTCAGCCTGAAATTGTCTGGACTGTAGACGAATGGTTTTTAAATCAATTTTTGGGTATTTCATTCTCTCATTATACCATAGTTCGTGACAGTTCCTACTTTTTTTGATAAAATCATACAGTATGCCCTTGGGCACAAAGTATGAACTGGGACTGTTTTTCCCAGCTTCGGAGGTAAAAAATGTCAGATTCACCAATCAAATATCGTTTGATTAAGAAAGAAAAACACACAGGAGCTCGTCTGGGAGAAATCATCACTCCCCACGGTACCTTCCCAACACCTATGTTTATGCCAGTTGGAACTCAAGCTACTGTCAAAACTCAGTCGCCTGAAGAATTGAAGGAGATGGGTTCGGGAATTATCCTATCAAACACCTATCATCTCTGGCTTCGCCCTGGAGATGAACTCATCGCACGCGCAGGTGGTCTCCACAAGTTCATGAATTGGGACCAGCCTATTTTGACAGATAGTGGTGGTTTTCAGGTTTATTCCCTAGCAGATAGCCGCAATATCACAGAAGAAGGGGTAACCTTTAAAAACCATCTCAATGGTTCTAAGATGTTCCTATCACCAGAAAAAGCCATCTCTATTCAGAATAATTTGGGCTCAGACATCATGATGTCCTTTGACGAATGTCCCCAGTTTTATCAACCATACGACTACGTTAAGAAATCAATCGAGCGTACTAGTCGTTGGGCTGAGCGTGGTTTAAAGGCTCATCGTCGTCCACATGACCAAGGTTTGTTTGGGATTGTACAGGGGGCAGGATTTGAAGACCTGCGTCGCCAATCAGCTCATGACCTTGTCAGCATGGACTTTCCAGGTTACTCTATCGGTGGTTTGGCAGTGGGAGAACCCCACGAAGAGATGAATGCCGTCTTGGACTTTACAACTCAACTGCTGCCTGAAAACAAACCTCGCTATTTGATGGGGGTGGGAGCGCCAGATAGCTTGATTGATGGGGTCATTCGTGGGGTGGATATGTTTGACTGTGTCTTGCCGACTCGAATTGCTCGTAACGGGACTTGTATGACCAGCCAAGGTCGTTTGGTTGTCAAAAATGCCCAGTTTGCTGAGGACCTTACGCCACTGGATCCTGAATGTGATTGCTACACATGTAAGAACTACACACGCGCCTACCTTCGTCACCTCCTCAAGGCTGATGAAACCTTTGGTATCCGCTTGACTAGCTACCACAATCTTTACTTCTTGCTTAACCTGATGAAGCAAGTGCGACAAGCCATCATGGATGATAATCTTTTGGAATTCCGTGAGTATTTTGTGGAAAAATATGGCTATAATAAGTCAGGACGTAATTTCTAAAACAGAATAGATATAAGCTAAAAATCCTAAGTTTTCTCTTAGGATTTTTCTTCTTTTTTTGATAGAATAAAGTGTACAATGAAAGGAAGAATAAACTCGTATGCGCATTAAATGGTTTTCCTTGATTAGGATTACAGGTTTACTACTGGTACTCTTGTATCATTTCTTTCAGACGATCTTTCCTGGAGGATTTTTCGGGGTAGATGTCTTTTTTACATTTTCAGGTTTCCTGATTACAGCTCTACTTATCGAAGAATTTTCTAAAAATCATGAAATTGATTTGGTTGGATTTTTTAGGAGACGCTTTTATCGTATCGTACCACCTGTGGTTTTGATGGTCTTGGTAACCATGCCCTTTACCTTTCTAGTTCGCCAAGATTATGTGGCTGGAATTGGGGGTCAAATTGCGGGTGTCTTAGGCTTCATGACCAACTTCTATGAACTTCTAACAGGAGGAAGTTATGAATCTCAGTTCATTCCTCATTTGTTTGTTCATAATTGGAGCTTGGCTGTTGAGGTTCACTACTATATCCTCTGGGGCTTGGCAGTTTGGTTCTTATCCAAACAGGCTAAATCAAATGGTCAGTTGAAGGGAATGGTCTTTCTCTTGTCTGCTGCTGCCTTCTTGATCAGCTTCTTCTCTATGTTTATTGGTAGTTTTCTAGTAACTTCTTATTCTTCTGTTTACTTCTCCAGTTTAACTCATATCTATCCATTCTTTTTGGGAAGTGTGTTAGCAACGATTGTAGGCGTTCGTCAGACGACTTCCCTAGTTAAGCAATTGGATAAAATCTGGGATTTACGCAAGACCCTTTTGGTTTTTGGAGGAGGTTTTGGATTCTTACTCATTTTGACCTTCTTTGTCAAATTTACCTATCTCTTTGCCTATCTTATGGGCTTCTTGCTTGCCAGCCTTGCAGCCCTTGCTATGATTCTGGCGGCGCGTGTCTTACATGAAAAGACTCCTAACATGCAGGAGCCAAAGATTATCAGCTTTTTAGCGGATACTAGCTATGCGGTTTATCTTTTCCATTGGCCTTTCTATATCATTTTCTCACAGTTGACATCAAATCTTCTTGCTGTGTTACTGACTTTGTTTTTTTCTTATGGATTTGCCAGCCTGTCATTTTATGTGCTGGAACCTTGGATTGCGGGAAAGAACACACCTATTATACAAGCCCTTCGTCCCCTGCCTCATATTCACACAATCCTTGCAGCAAGTACTGGAATCTTGGCCTTCATTGTCTTCTTAGTAACTTTGCTGGCACCACAAGTGGGAGCTTTTGAGACAGACTTAACTGTCAATGGCTTGAAGCAAGCTGCAACAAATATTAGCCAGACCAAGGTGATGACAGAACGAGCAGAAGCTGATAGTTTAGGAATTGCTGATGGCACTATGTTAATTGGTGATTCGGTAGCACTAAGAGCTAATACAGCCTTGCAGACAGCCCTTCCTGGAGCACAGATTAATGCACAAGTCAGCAGAACAACCAAGACCGCCAACGAAATCATGCTCAACAATAGCCAGAATAAATTTCTACCAAAGATGGTGGTTATTGCAACTGGGGTAAATAATCCTGAAAATTACAAGGAAGACTGGGATAGTATCGTAAAAAATCTTCCTAAGGGCCACCATATGGTTTTGGTGACTCCTTATGAGGGAGATAAGACAAAAGAGACCTATGCAATCGTTGAGAAAGAGGCTGCCTATATGAGAGAATTGGCAGAGAAGACTCCTTACATCACGATAGCAGATTGGAACCAAGTTGCGAAAGAGCATCCAGAGATCTGGACTGGAACAGACCAAGTCCATTTTGGAAGTGACAATAGTAAGATTGAAGCAGGAGCTAAATTGTATGCAGATACCATTGCTACAGCCTTGCAAACAGCTCAAGACAAGCCAGTCAAATCAAAATAACTTGTATTAAAAAGAGAAGAGTTGGAGAAATCCAGCTCTTTTAAAATATCTCTAGAAAATAGGTCTATACCATTTACAAATGAATCAGAAAGGTTTATAATGTAATTGACATAATAAATATCAAAAGTAATCTTTTAAGGAGGTCATTATTATGCCTAATTACGTTAAAGCGGATCAGTTTTTCTATCCATTTGGCATTCGTCGCGGTGGGTACTTAGAACTTGTTGATGGCAAATTTGGGAAACATGTGGATCAAATTCCTGAAGGAGCAGAGGTTCTTGACTATACTGGTTATAGCATTGCACCAGGTCTTGTGGATACTCATATTCATGGATATGCAGGTGTAGATGTGATGGACAACAACATTGAAGGTACATTGCATACTATGAGTGAAGGACTTCTTAGTACCGGTGTTACCAGTTTCTTGCCCACAACTTTAACAGCCACTTATGAGCAATTGCTTGCAGTCACTGAAAATCTTGGAAACCATTATAAAGAAGCTACAGGTGCTAAGATTCGTGGAATTTATTATGAAGGTCCATATTTCACAGAAACTTTTAAGGGGGCACAAAATCCAACTTATATGAGAGACCCGGGTGTTGAGGAGTTTCATTCTTGGCAGGATGCTGCAAAAGGGATGCTAAATAAAATCGCTATTGCACCAGAACGTGATGGGGTGGAAGATTTTGTACGTACTATTACAGGTGAAGGTGTGACAGTTGCACTTGGACACTCAGATGCGACATTTGAACAAGCTAAGAAGGCAGTTGATGCTGGAGCTAGTGTATGGGTACATGCCTATAATGGGATGCGTGGTTTAACACACCGCGAACTAGGTATGGTAGGAGCTATGTATGAGCTCCCACATACTTACGCAGAATTGATCTGTGATGGTTATCACGTAGATCCAAAAGCTTGTGAGATTTTACTTAAGCAAAAGGGGACAGAAAACATCGCTCTTATTACGGACTGTATGACAGCTGGTGGGCTTGAAGACGGTGACTATATGTTGGGAGAATTCCCTGTTGTAGTAGCAAATGGAACTGCACGTCTCAAATCTACTGGTAATTTGGCAGGTTCTATTCTCAAACTTAAAGATGGTATGAGAAATGTTGTCGAATGGGGAATTGCGAATCCGCATGAAGCGGTCATGATGGCCAGCCTTAACCCAGCTAAATCTGTTAATATTGACGATGTCTGTGGACAAATTCGTGAAGGTTATGATGCTGACTTTATCGTACTAGATAAAGATTTGGAATTGGTAGCAACCTATCTAGATGGCGTGAAACGTTATCAAGCATAAGAGAGAAAGCAGGAGTTAGATACTAGCTTCTGCTTTTTTATGCAGGGTACTTTACTGGTAAATAAAAAAGTTAAGAAAATCACAAAAAGACTTGAATAAGCAAATGAAAAGGCTTACAATTATATTATAAATAGTACAAATAAAAAAACGGAGGAAAGCTTTATGAAAGCCTATACTTATGTTAAACCAGGACTTGCTTCTTTTGTTGATGTAGACAAACCAGTTATTCGCAAGCCAACAGACGCTATTGTGCGTATCGTAAAAACTACTATTTGTGGAACAGACCTCCATATTATCAAAGGGGATGTTCCTGCTTGCCAAAGTGGTACCATTCTTGGTCACGAAGGGATTGGGATTGTTGAAGAAGTTGGAGAAGGAGTTTCGAATTTCAAAAAAGGCGACAAGGTCTTGATTTCTTGTGTCTGTGCCTGTGGTAAATGCTACTACTGTAAAAAAGGAATTTATGCCCATTGTGAAGACGAAGGGGGCTGGATTTTCGGTCACTTGATTGACGGTATGCAGGCTGAATATCTACGTGTCCCTCACGCAGATAACACTCTTTACCATACTCCAGAAGACTTGTCAGATGAAGCCTTGGTTATGCTATCAGACATTCTACCTACTGGATATGAAATTGGTGTCTTGAAAGGGAAAGTAGAACCTGGTTGCAGCGTAGCCATTATTGGTTCAGGTCCAGTTGGATTGGCTGCTCTTTTGACAGCTCAGTTCTACTCACCAGCCAAATTGATTATGGTGGACTTAGACGATAACCGCTTGAAAACTGCTGTATCATTTGGTGCGACTCACAAGGTTAATTCTTCAGACCCTGAAAAAGCCATTAAAGAAATTTATGATTTGACAGATGGTCGTGGTGTAGATGTTGCTATCGAAGCTGTTGGTATTCCTGCAACATTTGATTTCTGTCAAAAGATTATCGGTATAGACGGAACAGTTGCCAACTGTGGTGTACATGGTAAACCAGTCGAATTCGATTTGGACAAACTTTGGATTCGCAACATCAATGTAACAACTGGTTTGGTATCTACAAATACCACTCCACAATTGTTGAAAGCTCTTGAAAGTCATAAGATTGAACCAGAAAAATTGGTAACCCATTATTTCAAACTCAGTGAAATTGAAAAAGCTTATGAAGTATTCAGTAAGGCAGCAGACCACCATGCAATCAAGGTCATTATTGAAAACGATATTTCTGAAGCCTAGGTAGTAACAAGATTTTGGAACATAAGCAAATAGAAATTCAGTCATCATAGTATGGCTGGATTTTTTATCAAAAAAATTAAGAAATGAGCATATTTCTTTCCTTGTCTGGCGGAATTAGTTATAATATACGATACAAAGGAATTGAATGAATATGTATCGTGTTATAGAAATGTATGGAGATTTTGAACCCTGGTGGTTCTTAGAAGGTTGGGAAGAAGATATTGTAGCAAGTAAGAAATTTGACCAGTATTATGATGCTCTCAAATACTACAAAACTTGCTGGTTTAGATTGGAACAAGAATCCCCTCTTTATAAAAGTAGAAGTGACTTGATGACTATTTTTTGGGATCCAGAAGACCAACGCTGGTGTGATGAATGTGATGAGTATTTACAACAATACCATTCTTTAGCTCTTTTGCAGGATGAGCAGGTTATCCCAGATGAAAAATTACGTCCAGGCTATGAAAAACAAACAGGTAAGGAAAGGCACCGTTCTTGCCGTATGAAATTAAAATAGAGAAAAAGTAACTTTTGTACTGACCCCAAAAAGTTAGACAATTAATTTAAG
>NZ_CAJJIE010000049.1:0-749 GCF_905187535.1 Streptococcus mitis | reverse complement strand
AAGCAGAGGGTCAGCGGTTCGATCCCGTTAACTCCCATAGGTCCCGTAGTGTAGCGGTTATCACGTCGCCCTGTCACGGCGAAGATCGCGGGTTCGATTCCCGTCGGGACCGTTTGAAATAACGTAAGTTATTTTAGACTCGTTAGCTCAGTTGGTAGAGCAATTGACTTTTAATCAATGGGTCACTGGTTCGAGCCCAGTACGGGTCATATATGCGGGTTTGGCGGAATTGGCAGACGCACCAGATTTAGGATCTGGCGCTTAACGGCGTGGGGGTTCAAGTCCCTTAACCCGCATTAAGATATAATAAATGAGCCGGCTTAGCTCAGTTGGTAGAGCATCTGATTTGTAATCAGAGGGTCGCGTGTTCAAGTCATGTAGCCGGCATTTTTAGATAGAAGAAAACAGTGCGAACGTAGTTCAGTGGTAGAACACCACCTTGCCAAGGTGGGGGTCGCGGGTTCGAATCCCGTCGTTCGCTTAGAGAGGCCGGGGTGGCGGAACTGGCAGACGCACAGGACTTAAAATCCTGCGATTGGTAACGATCGTACCGGTTCGATTCCGGTCCTCGGCATAAACTAATGAGCACCCTTAGCTCAACTGGATAGAGTACCTGACTACGAATCAGGCGGTTAGAGGTTCGACTCCTCTAGGGTGCATTTTTCTATTTAACTCGGGAAGTAGCTCAGCTTGGTAGAGTACTTGGTTTGGGACCAAGGTGTCGCAGGTTCGAATCCTGTCTTCCCGAT
>NZ_CAJJIE010000048.1:0-153 GCF_905187535.1 Streptococcus mitis | reverse complement strand
TTTTTTTATTTTCAGGAGGGAAAATGACAAAAGAATTACAATCATCACGCTATATTGTCATTTCATTTTTAGTACGTGAAATGAGAATTGATATTGTTGAAGCCATCTCTCGTATGGCTGAATTAGAAAAAAGTGGCTTGGTTCGATTGGAAT
>NZ_CAJJIE010000046.1:0-173 GCF_905187535.1 Streptococcus mitis | reverse complement strand
GTTTTAACTTTTTCGTAGACGTGTTCTGTGTCTCCATTTGGAAGTTTCTTAGTCTCTACGAAGCGGTAACCTGGAATGTCTTTCTTAGGAGTTGTTCCTTCTTCTGTTGGATATTTTGGAATTTCTTTACCTTCTTTATCCTTGAATGAAGTTTTAACTTTTTCGTAGACGTG
>NZ_CAJJIE010000045.1:0-77 GCF_905187535.1 Streptococcus mitis | reverse complement strand
TAGGAAACTAGCCGCAGGCTGTACTTGAGTACGGCAAGACGACGTTGACGCGGTTTGAATTTGATTTTCGAAGAGTA
>NZ_CAJJIE010000044.1:0-93 GCF_905187535.1 Streptococcus mitis | reverse complement strand
AGCCTTGTCTGAGGCTTTCAAGATGAGACGAGTCAACATACCGTCTCCGGCGAAGAATTCATATGGAATGACTTGGTTGACGCCGGCTGTGAA
>NZ_CAJJIE010000043.1:0-77 GCF_905187535.1 Streptococcus mitis | reverse complement strand
GCTCTTCTGCTTTTGGTGATGGAATTGCAGGTTCCTCTACTTTTGGCGCTGGTGCCGCTGGTTCTTCCGCTTTCGGT
>NZ_CAJJIE010000042.1:0-115 GCF_905187535.1 Streptococcus mitis | reverse complement strand
ATGGGAGTTAACGGGATCGAACCGCTGACCCTCTGCTTGTAAGGCAGATGCTCTCCCAGCTGAGCTAAACTCCCTAGAGCTAAGCGACTTCCATATCTCACAGGGGGCAACCCCC
>NZ_CAJJIE010000041.1:0-105 GCF_905187535.1 Streptococcus mitis | reverse complement strand
GTCGCTTTCGCTTGTCAACACTTTTTTGAAACTTTTTTAAACTTTTTTCATCAAGTGTTTCACACCACAACATACCATAGTCCGTACGGGATTCGAACCCGTGTT
>NZ_CAJJIE010000040.1:0-94 GCF_905187535.1 Streptococcus mitis | reverse complement strand
GCCCTTATACTAGAGTCATCAAAAAGAAACGAGGACTCTCAGATGACAGTAACGATTAAAGTAAATTACCAAACCACTTTCCAAAAGAAAGAAG
>NZ_CAJJIE010000039.1:0-265 GCF_905187535.1 Streptococcus mitis | reverse complement strand
AAGCAGAGGGTCAGCGGTTCGATCCCGTTAACTCCCATTTAAGCGGGTGTAGTTTAGTGGTAAAACTACAGCCTTCCAAGCTGTTGTCGCGAGTTCGATTCTCGTCACCCGCTTTGAACTTTGTTCAATTACCAAGTTTTTAACTTGGGCGCGTAGCTCAGGTGGTTAGAGCGCACGCCTGATAAGCGTGAGGTCGGTGGTTCGAGTCCACTCGTGCCCATAAAGTTTGGTCCGTTGGTCAAGGGGTTAAGACACCGCCTTTTCA
>NZ_CAJJIE010000038.1:0-128 GCF_905187535.1 Streptococcus mitis | reverse complement strand
CCAGCACCGAAAGCGGAAGAACCAGCAGCCCCAGCACCGAAAGCGGAAGAACCAGCGGCTACAACGCCAAAAGTAGAAGAGCCAACGGCCCCAGCACCGAAAGCGGAAGAACCAGTAGCCCCAGCACC
>NZ_CAJJIE010000037.1:0-323 GCF_905187535.1 Streptococcus mitis | reverse complement strand
TCCAAAATGTTTTTGCCTTCTTTAACACGCCAACGATAATCTGATAAAATAATATCTTCGAGGGAGTAGCTAGCCTTCCAATCAAGATATTTTTTAGCTTTTGATGCGTCTGCTAGGACGCTAGCTGGGTCACCAGCACGTCGAGCAACAATTTCGTGTGGTATTTTTTGATTCAGTAGTTCTTCAGCAGTTTTAAAGATTTCTTTGACGGTATAGCCTTTTTCAGTTCCTAAGTTAAAGATTTGAGAAGAACTGTTTTCTTGAAATAGGTAGTTCATTCCTTTAACATGAGCCTGTGCAAGGTCCAAGACATGAATGTAATC
>NZ_CAJJIE010000036.1:0-162 GCF_905187535.1 Streptococcus mitis | reverse complement strand
CGGAAATCGCTATGGCGAATTTCCTAATCGCCTTGTTAATTCGTTGGTAAAAAGATATCGTTTTTACCTCCTCATGTCACAATTCGATTAACGATAGGGACTGTGAAACAGTCTCCTCTTGTTACGGAAATCGCTATGGCGAATTTCCTAATCGCCTTGTTA
>NZ_CAJJIE010000035.1:0-80 GCF_905187535.1 Streptococcus mitis | reverse complement strand
TTTGGCTCTTCCTTTTTCGGTTTTTCCAGTTTTGGTTCCGGTTTTGGCTCTTCCTTTTTCGGTTTTTCCAGTTTTGGTTC
>NZ_CAJJIE010000034.1:0-104 GCF_905187535.1 Streptococcus mitis | reverse complement strand
ACTGAAGATACCCTGCTCGACCCTGTCAATCCTTATGCAGAAACAAAACTGATGGGCGAACGAATGATTTACTGGATGGCCAATCGCTATGATTGGAAATATGT